>NZ_LT607756.1:1252500-1552500 GCF_900095295.1 Methanobacterium congolense | reverse complement strand
GCAGACAAACCAGTTGTGCGTGCAGATAAGATTGAAAAACTTTTAAATGAAGATTTTGGTGGTCCACTTCACTGTTTGATGATACCAGGTGACCTACACTTCATGGAGGCCGAGGCCCTGGTTGTACTTGGCGGTGCACCCCCGGAAATTCTTGAAGAGGATTTATAAGAATCTCTGATAAAAAATAGATTTATAAAATGTTTGGATGAAAATATTTTTTCAGATACCCCCTCTAAAATCCTGTATCAGAATTGATTTTGGGGCACTGATTAACCCGGAGTTTTTAAATGGATGTAAAATCAATGAAACCTTCAAATGTGGAAGTGTTGTATGTAAAACCATTCTTAAAATGGGTTGGTGGGAAAAAACAGCTCCTCCATGAGTTTGATAAAAGGATGCCCCTACACATAAAGGGTGAAAGGGTTATCAAACGTTATGTTGAACCTTTTGTTGGTGGGGGGGCCATGTTCTTCTTTTTGAAGCGTAATTACCGTGTTGAGGAATCCTTTCTCTTCGATGTAAACCCTGAACTCATACTATCTTATCAGGTTGTGAAAAGAGATTGCAGTGCTTTAATTAATGTATTGCTGGAAATGGAAGAAGAGCACCTTAGTAAGGATGAGAAGGGTCGTAAAGAAAATTATTATAGGATAAGAGATGCATATAACCTTCAGATGCAGGGATTTGACTATGAACACTACAGTAAAGAATGGGTTGAGCGTGCGGCCTACATTATTTTTCTCAATAGGACCTGTTTCAACGGACTTTTTCGTCAAAACAAAAAAGGAGAATTTAACGTTCCATTTGGTCGTTACAAAAATCCCCGTGTATGTAACGAGGAAAATCTCATTGGTGTAAGTAAAGCATTGGATGACACTGAGATTTTCTGTTCTGATTTCACAAGATCAGGGAGTTACATAGAAGAAGGCAGTTTTGTTTACTTCGATCCACCATACCGACCACTCAACAGCACTTCAAACTTCACAGCCTATTCAAAAAACGGGTTTGATGATGTTGATCAGATAAAGTTAGCTGATTTCTTCGAAAGAATGGATGATAAGGGTGCTTATTTGATGATGAGTAACTCAGATCCAAAAAACGAAAATCCCAACGACAAATTCTTTGATAGATTATACAGAAGTTATAAAATTGATTCTGTACCTGCAAAGCGTAATATAAACTGTGATGGATCTAAACGGGGTAAGCTAAATGAATTAATCATTACGAACTACTCTTTAACTTCATGATTTAGAATTTTTGAAAAATGATTTGAAAATGAGTTATTCCTAGAAAGATAGTTAGCCCTATTGTTTATAATTATTTAACCCACGTAACCTCCCACTTCATGTGTGCCACGACTTCCATATTTCTCTGTGAATTCACACTTTTCAACGTTTTGAAGGGGAATGATGACCATTTTACTTCCCATTTCATGTTCACCATAACTTATTTCAATAAAACCCCTTGTATCATCTATTTCTATGGATTCAACTCCAAATTCTCCCCGCTTGAAGTTGTGAACAACCCCATTCATCATGTTGATCTCGATCTTGTCTATCACATTCCCACCCCACACATCAATGGTGTATATTATGTAACTCATTATTCATACACTCTTTGACATGCATCTTTGAATATACTAATATTTAGTACTCCCTCTTGAAATTCTATTAAATCATGATCCAAGAGGAGTTTCCTCTTTAATCTTCGCATCTTATAGAATCTCAATCTTGATTTTTAGTAGATTTATTTATTAAATAAGGGATTATATTATATTGATTTAGGATCATGAAGAGTTCTAACCATACAACTCGCATTTTATCACTTCACCTGAGACGAATTTATGGATTGTGGAGTATGAATTGCAGAGTTAAATAAAAATCTGAACTTTTTCAAATAATAACAATTGTAGATAACTTCAATGGGATACGATGTCGAAGATAAAACGGATGGACAGAAAGAAAGAAAAGCGGAGAAATGAAATATTGAAGGCCGCAGAGAAATTGTTTTTCTCCAAAGGTTATGATGGGGTTTCACTGGACAGCATAGCTCGGGAAGTGGATCTGGGTAGATCAACTCTTTACCTTTACTTCGAAAACAAGGAAGATATCTTCTTTGCCATCGTGTTTCGTGGATCAGTGATATTTAATATTCTAGTAAAATCTGGTGTTGATAAGGGGGAAAAAGCTACTGAAAAACTTATGGGTTTTAAAGATGCCTATCAAAGGTTTTCAGAGGATTATCCACACTACTTCCAGGCAATCAACCACTTCCTCTCAGGAAGATTCGACTTTCATGACCGAAGCGTGGCTGAACAGGAAGAAAATTTCAGGAATTCCATGAAAGAATATTATGATGAATTTAAAATGGATTTAGAAGATGGAAAATTAGTTTCAGATATTCCAGTACCATGGCTTTCTTCTGTAGAATACATGAATGAGATCCTTGATCTGCGTGGTGAAATATTAAACCTCCTTAGAGATTCTATAAAATTGGCCATAAATGAGGGAACAATCCGATCAGACGTGGATCCCACTGAACTCATCGCACTTTTGATGATCATAATGAATGGTTTGGACAATATGCCTCCAGATATCAAAAATATGCTTGAAATCAACGGTGTAAGCACTGAACAATTTTCAGAGGATATCTGGAACTATGTGATGCGAATGATTTTGTGATGTAATCATTTGTTTAATCTCTCCTTTAATCTTAAAAGTGCATTTTTTAGACTTTCAATACATTATTTACATTAATTTTGAGAATTTGCTTTTTCAATGGATATCTTTATATAGTAAATGACACCATGTCATTAAATGACACTATGTCAGTCATTGTACACTAAATCCACATTGGGAATCTAAGAAAATGAGGGGATTTGAATCAAAATCATGGAGGTTCTAAAGGAATCTAAAAGAATTTAAGGGATTACTTGATTTAAATGAATAGAAAACAAAATAGAAGAGTATAAAGATTGGAATTTATAAGATTAAAAAGTTAAGCAATAGTCATAATTAATATCATAAGAAGGATGGTAAAGACATGGAATACAGTATGGAAGTCAAAAATCTCCGTAAAAACTATGGAGATTTTGTGGCAGTAAAGGATCTGAACCTGAAGATCCGTAAAGGAGAGGTTTTTGGATTTCTAGGCCCCAATGGGGCAGGCAAAACAACGTCCATCAGAATGATGGTTGGACTTTTAAAGCCCACAAGCGGTGAAATTCTCATAAACGGAGCGAAAATAGATGATGTTGAGAGGGGTAAAATTGGAATCTGTCCCCAGGAACTGGTTTTATGGGAAAACTTAACCTGCAGGGAAAGCCTTAAACTCATGGGTGACATGTACGAGGTACCAAAGGATGCTCTGAAACAGCGCATAAACAATCTCCTGAAGGACCTTTTCCTTGAGGAAAAAGCAAACACAACGGTTTCAAATTTATCTGGAGGTATGAAACGCAGGTTAAACCTTGCAATGGCAGTCATCCACGAACCAGAAGTGGTTGTACTTGATGAACCCTCTGAAGGATTAGATCCACAATCCCGAAGGGTACTATGGAATTACATAAAATCACTCCGTGATGATGAGGGTAAAACAGTCATACTCACAACACACCTCATGGATGAAGCAGACAGCCTCTCAGACAGGATAGCAATAATTGACCATGGAGAACTGCTGCGTCTGGACACTCCTGAAAACCTTAAAAAGGAGATAGGGGAAGGAGATGTGGTTGAGATGGTACTTTCAGATCCTGAAAAGAACCGGAAACTCGTGGATGAACTTGAAAAACTTGATGAGATCATTGCAGTTCTTGAAGTTGACGGCCAGGTGAACATAAGGGCAATGAATGCAGTTGCCAAACTCCCAAGAATAATGGAAAGTGTTGAAGGAATTGGAGTGCGCATAGCAGACCTATCCGTCCGTCAGAACACACTGGAAGATGTTTTCATAGAACTCACAGGCACAGGACTGAGGGAGTAACAGGTGATGAAATGAAATTTTTAAGCATAGCATCAAAGGACATAAAAGAACTTTTAAGGGACAGAAGGGGTCTCTTTTTTATCCTCCTTTTTCCAATGTTTTTCATGTTGGTGTTTGGATTTGCATTTGGAGGTATGGGTCAGAGCAACACTCCCCACAGCATTGCAGTTGTTAACTACGATGAAGGGGCCACCGTAACCTACACCAACCAAACCATGAACTTTGGAAACAACCTCACATCTGTACTTGAGGATGTGAAGTACCAGAACAGTGACGTGCACATGTTCAACATCACAAAAACCACGGAACAGAACGCTGACAAACTCCTGAAACAGAGGGATGTTGATGCAGAGGTCATAATACCAAAAGACTTCTCCAAGGCGAGTGTTGCACTCATAACCAACACCATACAGTCCAGCACATCCTCACAATCAACAGTTCAAACTTCATCACAGTCATCAGCCCAGTCAACAGTTCAATCAACCCAGTCTGCAGGAACTTCCACAGACAACATCACAGCAAAGGTGATAATCAGAGGAGATACGGGATACATGGGCTTTGGAACAGCTCAGGGAATTTTAACAGGTGTGTTCCAGGGTTATGAGGATGATATTGTGACTGAGGTGCAGAACAGGATCCAGGGAACACCTGGAGCCAAGCCCCATCAGTTCATCCAGACTGAGGTTGAGGGCATGCCTGGAACAGAGGCCTTCACAAGTTTCGACTTCCTTGCACCTGGAATGATAGTCTTTGCAATACTACTTCTTGCAACCAGTGTTGCAGCAAGCCTGACAAGGGAAGTGAATACAGGAACCCTTGAAAGACTCAAAATGTCCAAGATGAAATCATTCGACCTTCTATTTGGAAGTTCAATTCCATGGACACTCGTTGCAGCGGCCCAGGTTGTGATACTCTTTGCAGTGGCAATTGCCATTGGATTCCACTGGCAGGGAAGCATCAACTCAATAGTACTGGCAGTTGTAGTTGGTATAATAGGTGGAATTTCATCCATAGCACTTGGAATGATCATAGCATCCTTTGCAAAGAATGAAAGACAGGCATCAAATCTTGGAACCCTCATAACAGTACCAATGAGTTTCCTTGTTGGAGCGTTCTTCCAGCTGCCCCAGGTGACCATTGGAAACTTCATGGGCCAGAACTTCCAGATATACGATGTACTGCCCTGGACACACACACTCAATGCATTACGCTCAGTTCTGACCTACGGTAGTGGATGGGAGGCCATATCATATCAAGTTGGTATGAGTGTGGTTCTGACAGCCATACTATTTGTCATTGGAGTATTTTTATTCTCTAGGACAAGACTTAGAGCTGAAAAATAAGCTTTTAAACCTTATTTTTTTAATTTTTTTTAAATCATTTTTAATTTTCACATTTTTTAAGGATACTATTTTATGGACATTAAAAATAAAATTTTAAAAAGATATTTAACGGAACATTTAAAAAATAGGATTAGTTTTAGTTGTGAATGTTAAAGTAAGTGAGGCGATGTAATGTCTGATAAACATGGACACAAACACCATGGTAAAACAAGTAGAGATATACTCAGTGCTGAAGAAGTTTTGAAGAACGTTGAAATCAAGAAGGGTGATGTCTTCCTTGATGCAGGCTGTGGGGACGGATACATATCAATAGCAGCATCAAAACTCGTTGGAGAAAAAGGAAGAGTACATTCACTGGATGTTTACGAAAAATCAATAGATTCTCTCAAAAAAGAAGCTCAAGATGAAGGAATAACCAACATCAATGCAGAGGTTGCAGATCTCACCCAAAAATTACCTTTAGAGGATGATTCAATTGATGTGGGTATTATGGCCAATGTTATGCACGGTTTTGCAGCAGAAGGTGAAGTCCCAGAGGTAATGAATGAGATAAAGAGGGTTATAAAGCCTGGAGGAACCTTTTCCCTTGTGGAATTCAGGAAGATCCAGAGCCAGCGCGGGCCACCATATGAAATAAGATTGGGTCCTGCAGATGTTGCTGAGATACTATCTCCATATGGATTCCAGATCAAAGAAGCATCCGAGATTGGAGAGTACCATTACATCGTAACTGCCCTTAAAAAATGATTCAAAGATCATCAGTTTCCTTTTAAATTTTCATCTTTTCAAATTTCAATTTTAATTTTCAACTAAAAATTGAAGAAAAAAAGATTTATTCAGATCCCCCTTTTAGATCCTTTCTTTTAAAGATCCTTTTTTTAGGTACGTGGACCTTCAGTACATCTGAGTGTACCTTTCAAGGAAATCCTGATGATCCCTATCTAGTATCCTGAGGGCAGTCATTGCTTCAGGTGAGGTGCAGCAGCGTTCCTCCACAAGGTTTCTGAGGGTTCCATTTTTAATGTGCTCGCGAACCTCTCTTAAAACGAAGTCCATTGATTTTTTGTTGTATTCTACAAGTTCTTCAGGTTCCATTTCATAGATCTTGTAACTATCTGTGTCATAGTCTGCTGTAGGTGTCAGCATTGTGTCCAGGTTTGCGTAGAATCTACAGGAATCCTCTGAGAAGAAGTCAGCACCCAGGTAAGCTAGAAGTGGAATGAATGAAACGTCTGTGAAGGGGAAGTAAATGGCTGAATTTGGATTCAGAGCACCCCTTAACGTTACCATCATCTCCACCAGATCCATTGGCCTTCTCATAAGCTCTTCAGAGTTTGCAACCAGAAAAACACTGTTTCCAAGTTCTTCAAGTTCCTGGGCACATTTAACCCTCAGATCCGGATACTTCGACCCTTGTATGACTGCAATTCCATTTTCACCACTTTGACGGGCATTTTTCACGGTCTCATTCACTGACCATTCAGCAAGGGCTTTCGGAACGTTGTAGGGCATTGGTTCATCCTTCAAGAGAGGTAATGAATCGGGTTTCAGGGTTGATGGTGTTTGAGCACCATTATATTTTCCAAGTCTTGCAGGGCCATCGTGTAAAGTTATTTCAAGCATGATAATCACGTATATTTAGAATTTATCCTTTAAAGTGTGTTATTATTTATATTCATTAAAATCTATAATTCCTTAAATAATTCTATTATTAATTTTTAATTCAACAATAGTTTAATTCAGTAATAGCCAGTCTAACCTTTTATTTAGTGTAAATATTGTTTTATTTAGTGTAAAATTTTTAGAAAACATTTTTAGAATTTTCAATGGGCCTTTTATTTTTAATGTTATTTAATTGATCTTCTTGATTTTATTTAACTTCTTGATGTTATTTAAAATTAGGCGAATGTATTAATGCATTTTTTGTGTGATGAATGAGAAAAATCACCCTAAAGATGGTGTAACCTAAAAGGTTACAGTTGTGGATTTTTACACAACCTATATATAGGCTGAAACTCCACCTAGAATATGAAAATCACAAGTTTTCACACAGAGCCGTACTACAAAGAGGGCGTGAAATAGAATGTCATTTCTAAATCGCTTGAAAAAGATGTTAACTGGGGATGAAAACCCCGAAAAGGAATCAACAGAGAAATCAGTGGAACAATCAGAGTCAGAAGTGAAAACAGAGAAACCAATGGAAGAAAAACAAGAAACAGTCAAGGAATCAGTTTCCAAAAATAATGAAATTAAATCTAATGAAACCATCAAAAAAGATGTTGAACCTTCAGTTGCTGAGCCTTCAGTTGAAGAAATAACTGATAAAGAACCCGAGAAACCTAAAGAGCAAGCAGAAGAAAAACCAGAAAAACAAGAACCAGTGGAAGAAAAAATAGAAACTGATACAAAGATAACAAAAGAAACAGCAAAAACAGAGAAATCAAATGAAGAAGAATCAGAGAAGGTATCAGTAAGGGAAGAAGAACCTGAAAAACCCAAAACTGAAAGGAGTGGTATTATGACTTTACTTGAAGGAAGAGAAAAAGATACTATAACCCGTGCAGATATAGACGAAAATTTCAAACAGGAAATCATGGACGCTGGCGCAGAATCTGTGGCAGTATGTTTCCAGTGTGGTACATGCTCAGGAGCATGTCCTTCCGGAAGAAGAACCCCATACAAAATAAGGCAAGTTGTAAGAAAGGCAGTAATGGGCCTTAAAGAAGAAGTCATATCTGATGACACAATCTGGATGTGCACAACCTGCTACGAATGCCAGGAAAGATGCCCAAGGGGAATCAAAATCGTGGACGTTGTTAAAGCTATAAGGAACCAGGCAGCACATGCAGGATACATGGCACCTGCACACAAAGCAACAGGATCATTCGTTATAAAAACAGGTCACGGTGTACCTATAAACGATGCAACCAAAGCTTTAAGGAAAAGCGTGGGCTTAAATGAATTACCACCAACCACACACGAATTCCCAGAAGCACTTGAAGAAGTCCAGAAAATAACCAAACTCACAGGATTCGACAGTCTCATAGGATACAACTGGGAAACTGGAGAATTAGAATAAGGAGGAATCAAGATGGCATTTGCATATTTCTTAGGATGTATAATGAACAACAGGTACCCTGGAATCGAGAAATCAACCAGGATCCTCATGGATAAACTCGGAATTGAAATCAAGGACATGGAAGGAGCATCCTGCTGCCCAGCACCAGGTGTTTTCGGTTCATTCGACAAAACCACATGGGCTGCAATAGCTGCAAGGAACCTAACCATAGCTGAAGACATGGACATGGACATCATGACCGAATGTAACGGATGCTTCGGATCCTTATTCGAAAGCAACCACCTCCTTAAAGAAGATGAAGAGTTCAAAGGAAAAATCAACGGTATACTCTCTGAAGTTGATAGGGAATTCAAGGGAGACGTCAACGTAAGGCACTTTGCAGAAATCCTCTACAACGATGTAGGTGTTGAAAAACTCACAGAAACCTTCACAAAACCATTAAACCTCAACGTTGCAGTTCACTACGGCTGCCACTTCCTCAAACCAAGTGCAGAAATTGGTGTCGACGACCCAATGAAACCAACCATACTTGACGAACTCGTTGAAGCAACCGGTGCAAAATCTGTACCATACAAGGACAAAATGATGTGCTGTGGAGCAGGCGGAGGTTTAAGGGCAAGAGACCTTGACGTAACACTTGACTACACCAAAGAAAAACTCGACAACATGACAGAAGCAGGAGTAGACGCAATAGTAAACATCTGCCCATTCTGCCACTTACAGTTCGATGTTGGTCAGACAGAGGTCAACAAAAAATACGGAACAAACTTCCAGATACCAGTTTTCCACCTTGCACAGCTCTACGGACTTGCAATGGGATTAAAACCAGAAGAGCTGACAGTTGATGCTCACCTCATAAGCACAGACCCAGCTATCGCAAAACTGGACGTTATAACTGGTGGAGAATAAATCTCCCACCAAATTCTTTTTTTAAAATCCAATCAATACCTTTCTATTAAAACTGAATCATCAGGGGCCTTAATTTTAAATGTATTAACTTTTCAGAGCTCATTTTTAATTAGTTTAACCTTTTTGTCTCGTCCAATGATTAATTTGAATTTTAATAATCAATTTGAATATCTGAAGTTTGATTTGTAATTTAATTAATAATATTCACTATTTTAAGATATGAATATATTATGATCATTATTTTAATATATAAACATATCAATGCTTTTTATTTTAAAATATCCTCCTTTAACTGATGATTTACAAATTTAATCCCCACCTAAGCTCAACATTCACTTTAACCCAAAAAATTTAAAGTTTAAAAACAAATACCAATTGTAATGCCATTAATTTCATATGATTCCCAATCAATTGATGAAAGAATCAACTGATAGAACTGATAAAAAAAGTTTTAATTAAAAAATACAATAAATAATGCATAACTCAAATAATTAAAATCTTAAAACCATCTAAGAGAGGTGTTTTCTCATGTTCGTTGCAAGTCTTGCGGGAATATTCAAATTCAATGAACTGCCTGAAAAATACGGGCCATTTGTACAGTACAAAGCATCAATAGAAAAAAGAGAAATTAAAGATACTGATGAAATAGCAATACTCAACATAAGCGGTACTGAAAGCAACCACGTGCTTTTCCTGGATTCATACGAAAATGTGAAACAGATAGAAGAAGAGTTAAAGGAAGCAGATGCTGAGATAAATTACCACACCAAAAAAATATTGGAAGGACACTTATGAGCGATTTACCTGCAGAACAGACATGGATGGTGCTGGTTGAATTATTGACAGACCTTAGAAAGAAGAACGTTGAAATATCTCCCGCCATAACAGAAGATATAAGGATGGCAAAAACAACAATAAACTTCTACAAGGTCAACCCCACAGATCCAGAGCGCATAAAAGAAGTTGGAAGGATAAACAACTTTTTAACATCCCTCCAGGAAACTTTGATGGGACTTGCAGAGGCTCAAGGCAAGGATTACATTGATCAGTGGATAGAAAAACTTAAAAGAGCCTCCCGTGGAGAAACAGTATATGAAACACATGATAAACCATCCAAATTTGTTGTGGGAGCTCCATCTGGATTTTCAATGGTCAGAATCACATTTAAAAAACCCCAATCCGAGGACAGAGTTCAGGAAATTGCAGAGTACCACAACGTCATAATAGAATTTGAAACCGATGAAATCGTGGTGATCTACGGGGATAAAGAGAACATACAACACAGCCTCAAGGAGATGGCACCACTCTTTAGTGAGTGATCCCTAAAAATACTTTCTGTAAAGCAAGTGTGATCAAAGCTCAAGCGTTGCTCAAACTTAATATTTTAGAATAAAAATCTTAATTGAAAATTATTCAATATTTAAAAGATTCAATTAAAACCATTTCATTAAATACCTGATAAAATGCATGATAAAAGTATAAATCAATAATTAATCATTTCAATGAAATAGAAAATAAAATAAATGAATTAAAAGTTAAGAACAGAACTTAAATTTAACTATTTTTTTAAGAAAAATTTTTAGAGGATTTTGCCATGAAAATACTTGCAGTAAGCGACATACACGGTAAATACCACAAGATCTTAAATTACCTGAAATCCAACCACGTGGACCTGATAATAATTGCAGGTGACATAACCAACTTCGGACCATCTGAACTTGGAGAGGAAATACTGAATGAGATAAGTTCATTCAACATTCCAGTTCTTGCAATACCTGGTAACTGTGACCAGACCTGTATCTACAATGAAATAGATAACTCAAATGCCGTGAACATACATGGAAGAAACGTTGTCATCAAGGACGTGGGTATATGTGGTTTTGGAGGTTCCAATCCAACACCCTTTGAAACACCCCTTGAATTTGAGGAAATCCAGATATACGAAGAGGCTAAAAAAACCCTGGAGCGTATAAAAGACCAGAAGATAACCCTTTTTGTAACCCATGCTCCACCCAAGGACACCATGGCGGATCTCCTGCCATCGGGGGATCATGTTGGAAGTGAAGCTGTTAGAAGGATAATAGAGGAACTGCAGCCTACCCTGAACATATGTGGCCATATACATGAGGCAAAGGGCGAAGACAAAATTGGTGAAACATGTATCATTAATCCAGGCCAGTTATCTGAGGGAAATGCATGTTTGATAGATATAAACGATTCTGAGGACGTTACCCATGTGAGGCATGAAATCGTAGATATCTGATGTGATCGAGCTTTATCTGCATGTTTTTTTTATCATGCAGATCCCTGAAGTTCCAATAGAAAATAATTTAAATAATGTTAACATAACCTATTTTGTTTCAAGTTATTGTATAAAGCCTTTGTATTCTATTTGAGGTGAGAAATTGAAAATGATTATGGTTGAAGGAGAAGTAACCGGTAAAAAATATAGGGAACCCTTTTCAAAGGGAGTTCTTGCCAGGTCACTAACCAGGGCAGAGATGGATCCAAACAAGGCCTACACCTTCGCATCCAAGATAGAGGCTCACCTTAGGGATGAAGGCGTCAGTGTCATAGATTTAAATGATCTCATCGTGATCGTACGTGAAAAGTTAAAGGAAGAAGATGAACAGATAGCTGAAAAGTACGGAATGTGGAAAAGGATTAGAAAATGTAAAGAACCCCTCATAATACTTATCGGAGGAGCCTCAGGTGTTGGAACATCTTCAATTGCATTTGAAGTTGCAAATCGCCTTGGAATAAGGAACATGATAAGTACTGATATGATAAGGGAAGTAATGCGTAAAATCGTTTCCAAGGAACTTCTTCCAACCATTTACGAGTCAAGCTACACAGCTTACCGTTCCCTTAGGATACCACCGCCACCCGAACTCGACGAGGTTCTCATAGGATTCAGGGACCACGTTGATACTGTAAGTATAGGTGTGGAAGCTGTTATTGAAAGGGCCCTGACGGAGGGTATAAGTATTGTTATAGAGGGAGTTCACATAGTCCCTGGCTTTATAAGGGATGATCTTGTAAACAGGAATAACGTTGCAATGTTCGTTTTAACACTGCACGATGAAGAGGTCCATAAAGGCAGATTTTACTCTCGATGCAGACAGATGTGGGCTAGAAGACCACTTAAACGTTATATGAACTATTTTGGAGCCATAAGAAGAACACATAAATATTTCGAAAGTCAGGCAAATAAGAATCATATTCCTGTCATTGAAAACATTGATGTTACAACAACGATAGACTCCATAATAGAGGATATTACAAAGACCTATGGAAGTGAAGAAGATGTTGGAAAAGATAAAAGTTAAGGATGTAATGACTGAGGGTGTTATAACAGTTCCACCAACTGAGGATGTTGTTTTTGCCTTTGAAAAACTCATGAAACACAAGGTAAGCTCTTTACCTGTTGTTGATGATGATAAACTCGTTGGAATAGTAACAGCAACTGATCTTGGCCACAACCTAATACTCGACAAGTACGAACTGGGAACAACGGTTGAGAAAGTCATGGTGAAGGATGTTATATGTGTGGATCCAGAAAATAGCCTTTTAGATACTGTCAAGGCCATGAATGAGCATGGTGCTGAGGGAGATATTATAAACCAGCTCATAGTTATGGAAGATAAACAGATAAAGGGTATAATCTCAGATGGAGATATAATAAGAGCTATAAAAGTTTAAAACTTTTAAAGGAGTTTTACTCCATCTTCAAATACATTTTTAGAATTAATTCAAATATTTTAGAACTAAATTTTGGGAACTTTAAATTTCTTAACTCAAAAGTTTCTTAAAAAAATTTCTTAAATTTTAATGATAAATAGATTTTAATAGTAAAATAATTTGTATCGTTTTTTTAAGGCATTCATTTTGTTGTACATTCTTTTTTTTAATGATTTTTAACATGATTCATGATTATACTTTGGTTATTTATCCTCTGTTTTTATTTTTGAATAATTAAAAACTTTTTTTAATCATAAAACTCTTTAAAAAAGGATAAAAAAATTGAAGGAACTAATATTAAATAAAAATTTTGAAAAAAATATGGTTTTTTTGGGTTTGAAGTTTCATTGGGGGTTCCTTGGAGTTACCCGGGGTATGAAGGATTGGCAAACACTGGGATACTTCTTTCCAAGTTCCATTTCGAGTTTTTCAATGATTTCATCCTCGATTTCTTTGCTCTCTTCTGTGGACACCGAAAAGCTGTTTCCTTCAAGTTTGGCCTTTATGAACTCTTTACCCATACTGATCTCCAGTTCTATGGTCCTACCATCATCAACACTTCTCACAAGGTCCTCCATTATATCATCACTTAACTTCAAGAGTTTTCGACCTTCGGGTGTGTATACATTTTCTTCTGTTGTGATCTTTTTTATAAGAAACGGTGCACAACCCTCTGTCCTTGCAGATTTTCTGTTTATCCAGAAAAGTACGGTCATCAATTTCTTGTGTGGATCCAGTTGACTTTCAAATTCCAATGTTTTCATCTACGCAAACCTCCATAATTTCCATAAATTTAACATTTTTCAGCCCATATCCCTATTTCAGTTTATATCCCTATTTTCAGCTCATGTCCTTAATTTCTCTGGCCAGTTGTTTTCCAATTTCGTAGCACTTGTCCAGTTCATCTTTTTCAGGGAGGTAGTTCACTTCGTAGTCTGTGGAAACTTCAAATCCACATTTTTCAAGTTCATCTGCAAGTTTCTTCACAGCTCTACCGCTCCATCCCATTGAACCGAAGGTTACAGCCTTCCTTTTAAAGCCAGTCATTTTGAAGTTCAAACCCCTGAGGTAGAATATGAGGTCTCCAATACTTGGGTAGGGTTCGTTGAACATGGTTGGAATTCCAAAGAGCACAGCCTTGCTCTGGAGTATGTCCCTGACTATCTCACTTCTCTCATCCTCATGGAGGAAGTACATTGAAACCTTCACACCTTCACTCATAAGGCCTTCTGCAATTGCATGGGCCATCATCTGGGTTGAGCCGTGCATTGTATCGTAGACAACGGTTGCCCTATCATCGCATTTTCCAGTTGCCCATTCAGTGTAGGCACCTATTATCTGCATAGGATCCCTCCAGATTTGACCATGTGCAGGTGCAATTAACTTTATTTTATCCAACAATTCCAATTTACTTACTTCATCGAATTTTCGCAGTATCAATCCTGAAAGTGGGGTTAATAGGTTAGCATAAAACTTGCACGCTGCACCCATGAGAATGTCTTCAGGTATTTCATCACTGAACCTCTCCATGAAACAGAGGTGCTGGCTGAAGGCATCATTTGAGAAGAGGATTCCATCCTCCATGAGCATGGTGAACATGCTGTCAGGCCAGTGAAGCATCTTGGCCTCAACAAATGCAAGGGTTCTACCACCAAGATCCAGTGTGTCACCTGTTTTAACAGTTTGGAAATCAACATCCCGGAGTGAGGGATAATGTCTTTTCAATCCGTTAACAGCCACTGCAGTGCAGTATACAAGTGCATCAGGGAATTTTTTGCACAGCTCTGAAAGGGCACCGCTGTGATCCTTCTCAACGTGGTTCTGGATTATAACGTCCACCTTGAAATCCCTGTTCTCCTGACGGAAAGCATCCTTAATCCGTCCCCACATTTGTGCTGAGCTTCCAGGATAGGTGTTGTCTATAACTGCAACCTTCTCTTCTCCAAAAACCATGTATGCATTGTAGGTTGTTCCCTTAACTGTGTATCCATGATAGTTCCTAAGATCCCAGTCCCTAACTCCAATCCAGTACACACCATCTGTGATTTTTATTGCATCGGCTTTCATTTTATATTCCTCCAACTCTATACAGACTTCAATCACTGCAATTTTTCATTAAATTTTTTTTATTAACATATTATTTCACTGTAACTGTTATTAATTATCGCTGGAGTTACATATAATTTTTACGTTAAAATTTATGTTAAAAGAGTTTTAAAACTGATAATATGGTTTAAATTTCTTAAAAAAAGTTTTTAAGATGATTTTATATTATTTAAATTTAAAGTGTGCCTTAAATCCAAAAAAAAATAATTATTTATTTTGATTGATTTGATTTTGAGTTCGATTCCTATTTCTTTGAGCTTTATCCAATAACTCCAATTAAATAAGACATTAAAAAGTAGAGGGATGCAGAGATCAGAATACATGCGGGGATAGTGAATATCCATGTGCTCGCTATATGTTTTATAACGTCTAATTTCACAGTTGAAGTCCCCCTGGCAAGTCCAACACCTATAACAGAGCCCACAAGGGTTTGTGTAGGTGATATTGGCATTCCATAGGATGCAAAAAGTAGGGTTATTGTTCCGGCTGAAATCTGGGCTGAAAAACCCCGTGTTGGAACGAGTTCAGTGATCCTACGACCTATAGTATCAGTTATACGATTTCCTGCAATTAAAATTCCAAATACAAGGCCCAGGGCACCCAAAAATTTTATTGAAAACCCCATACTACTGCCTACAGTAACGTACAATGCACCTGTTGCAGCAGCAATATCTATTGCACCAACGCTTAAAGCTGCCAGTGAAGAACTTCCTATCTGCAGATAAGAAAAAACCTTCTCAAGCCTGTCCTTGTATGAAATTTTCCGCTTTCCAGGTTTTAAAAGCAGCTTCTTCATTGTGAAGTAAACTAAAAAACCAGTTACAAGGCCGATGAGTGGTGATGTGAGCCAGCTGAGTGCTATGTAACCTGCCGTAACCAGATTCAGGTTGTGCAATCCTGCGTATGCGATTCCATAACCCAAAACAGAACTTACAATGGCATCGGATCCAGATATTGGTATTTTTTTTATAAGGGTTATGGTTATCCAGATTCCTGCAGCAAGGGTTATAACAAAGGCACCAAGAGTGGTCATGAACTCAGGAGGCACAATTCCGCTGCCCACAGTTTTTATCACATTACTCCCAAGGAACAGAGCCCCGATAAATTCAAATAAAGCCCCTAATATAAGTGCATTCCTCATTTTAAGGGCACCACTTCCAACAACAGTGCCCATCGAGTTTCCAATATCGTTTGCTGCAATGTTGAAGGCCATGTAAACAGCAGTCACGATACCGATGATCAGCAGGAGTTCCATATACAATAATTATGGCATATGAATATAGAAATACTCTTTGCAATTCCTTAATCCTAAAATGAGCACTATTCTTTCCATTAATCCCCTCCGTGTTTTAACCACAAGATACTGAAGTGATCGCAAGGTTCAAATACTAAAAAGCACCAAGTTTAAATGGGCTAGACTGGAGGGTTAGGGGTCCTCTGTAAGCGCATATCCCCTATACGGCGCGGTTGAAGTTCAAGAGGCGGCAGGTTAACTGGGAATTGGCCCAGGATTTCGATGTCGAAACCTCGTCCCGCAGGATTAGTGGTGGAAGGGCTTCGGCTGTAGGGCCGGGGTTAACTACCTTAACCACAGGAACGGATCAGGTCTGGAAAGAAGCAGTTCTACTGTGGACAGCTGATGCTTGTGGAGCAACGGGGTGGAGTCGGGTTTCTGGATCACCAGTTTTCAGGAGGCCTGTCCACTCTTGAACACGCCCACTTCAAATTAAAGATGTGAATGGTTCATGGAATTATTTTCATTTCATCAATTCATGGAGTTAGGGTAAACTTAATTTTATGAAAGATTTAGGGCAAACTTTAAAAGGGAGTTAAACCTAACATTAAAATGATTCCAATTCAAAGAAGTTTTTTAAGGAACATTCATTTAATAATATTCTCTTAAATATTGGTAATGTCGGGGTGGCCCAGCCTGGTACGGCGGTGGCCTGCTAAGCCACTGATCCCTTGGATCACCCGGGTTCAAATCCCGGCCCCGGCGCTTTTATTCTAAAACATAACCATATCTTTTTAACTGATTATGCACGGTTTTTTTGATATTAATCCAAGATTTTGATACTCTTTATGGTTTAATTTTATGATTTAAACGTTCAAAATAAAAATTTATACCTTCAAAAAGAGAAATTCAGAAGAAATTTCAAATATTTAAAAAAATTATTTTTAAAATTTTTTATAAATTATTTATTTCAGCATCATCTGAACAAATTCAAGGGGTATTGATGATTTTTCTGTGATCTCTTCCTCAGTCAATCCCTCTTGGACCATTCGTTTCACCACAGCATCAAGAGGCTCTCCAACTTCAATTATGTAATTGTCAGGGTCATAAAATCTCATCACCCTCTGCCCCCACGGCTGTTCCACGATCCCATGAACAAATTCAATATTCAAAGACCCTAATTTTTCCTCCAGTTTTTCAATTTCCTCTGATTCAAAATACAATTCCATAAAATCCTTTGAAGAATGTGTTTTGCTTGGAATGAAATGGCCTGTTAAGCCCTGAAAATGTTCCGCATCATGAATGGCAAAACCACCCTTGAAGGCAATATTTGCACCGTGATCTACCTCTACTTCCTGTTTTAAGATATTTTCATAAAATTCTCGGGACTTAACAATATCTGCTACTGTTATTAGTGGACACACGTATTTAATTTCCATTTTTCTTACCTCAGGACATTAAAAGCTGCCGATTTGGCTGTTTGACTTTTTTTAGGATGATTTGACTTTCGTTGGATTTTATAAAATCATTCTAAAGAAATCTTCATTTAAATTATTAGTAACGAAGATAGAATATATAATAATAGCTTTTAGAAATGGGTTGAATTGATTGAAATGCCTAAAAAAAATTCTAATTAAAAAGTAGGAATAAAAATGCCCAAATCCCTTATGAAGAATTTAAAAGTCTTTGAAAGGTTTAAAAATGATAAAAAAACAGTCATAATAACTGATGTGGATGGAACTATAAGTGAAATAGTTCCAACACCACAGGAAGCTTTCGTATCATATTCTATGAAGGAAACTCTCACTGGATTGTCAAAAAAGTTCCAGATGGTTGCGGTTGTAAGTGGAAGACCTGTTGAAGATGTTAAACGGATGATTGGAATAGAAGGACTTTTGTACGTTGGCAACCATGGAATGGAGTACATGAAAAATGGGCAAATCCAGGTCGAGGAGGACACCAAAAGATACATCCAGCGTATAAATGAAGCAGCTTGCAAAATAAAAGAGGAAGAATCCTGCAATGCCGAAGGTGTTCTTCTAGAGGATAAAGGGCTCTGTTTTTCAATACACTACAGGCTCTGCAAAGATCCCAATGCCAGAAAAATCTTGTTGGACGCCCTTAAAGATATGGAAGAACTGAAAGGGCTTCAAATAAAAGAGGGCAGAAAAGTAATTGAGATAAGACCGCCCACAGGTTACGATAAAGGTAAGATTCTTGAAAGGATAGTCAAGGATCATGATGTAAAAAGTGTTATATATCTGGGGGATGATGTAACTGATTCAGATGCATTCAGGAAGCTGAATGAACTCAAAACCCAGGGTAAACTTGACGGTGAATCAATAATAATTCTTTCAGGTGAAATACCCTCTAGAATTAAGGAAGAAGCTTCTTACTTCCTTGAAAGTGTGGATGATGTCCTGAAATTTTTTGAATGGCTCTTGGATTGATTGAACCTGTTTAGCAAGGTTTAAAGGGTATAGATAAAGAAACTCAGTTTATACTCTTAAATACCTAGATTTAAGTTGAACAATGATTTTTCAGGGTGACATTGGATGGATTCAATCATTTTTTTCATTTCTTCCAACTGATCTGAGGTTACAAAACCAATAGCCACGTATGTTAAGTTGGTCTCTTCACAGTACCATTTAGCCTGGAATTTAGCCATTTTAATCGTGGGCATGGTGTATTTACTAAGTATAGGAATGTCACTGGTTATTTCCTGCATATCTATGGACATTTCATGGACTTTGAAGGTAACATTATGTCCATTTACTGTTATAATTTCATTTGTTTCGTTAATGTTTTGAGAATCATCGGCAAAGGGGTTCAGAGTTTCGTTGAGTTCTTTTTTGTTTGGATCTTTTATTAAACCGACCCAAAAAGTCCCGTTTCCAGAGTATTCAAAAATTCTCTCGTTATCTGTGGTTAAGTTGTCCGTGAGATTGTAACCTTTTGGTATGTATACTGGCCCTTTAAAATCTTCAAATGGCCTGTAAAGTGCGTGTCCCCAAAATATGGCATAAACAGTAATTATAACAGCTATTATTACTACAAACACCAAAATTTTTTTCTTTAAATATGGCTTTTTTTCAGTATTTTTTTTATTCAGGATCTTCACATGACTCCCTCCACTCCACTATTAGATAACTTTAAATATTTAAACTTTTAAGTTTTACTTGTAATAATAATTAGAATATTTATGGTTATGGAGGTGGGAAAAAATGATTAATTCTCGGAAGTTGTTTTTGTTGTTCCTGATGGTGGTCTTCATTAATTTGACGCCTGCTTTTGCTGTGCAAATGGAACAGGTAGCCAATGAGGCGCAGCAGTACAATGAGCAAAGTCAAAAAAAGATGGGGTTTTTTTCAAAGATCAAATTCATGGCCAAGGGATATAAACTGATTGATAAAGCAAAAAATGCTAAAAATGAATCTAATAATGAAAATAAATCCTCTGATGGTGAAGAGTATGTCAAGTTGTGGAATCAGGATCAACTGAATAAACTACAGCAGCAGAAATTGTTAAATTTTAGAAATAACGATAAAAAGTTGTTTTTTAATTCTAAAACTAACAGATCATCTGTAAATAACACTAATGATACGAATGCTACAAATGATACCTCAAACCAGACTGCTTTTACTCCTAATATTTCTGAAATATGTCCTGAGTTACATACTGATGCTCAGAACATGATTCAAATACTCCATGAATCTGGTATAGATGTTTGTCAATCTGTGCAAACTGATATTGATACCGTGACGTTAAGGGGAAATATTGTGCAGTTAATTGATGAGAAGGGTAATATTAGGTATGCTTACATTGGGATGATCTCTCCAGACTCTAAAGAAGTTAAGTTACTGACAGAGGAGAATAAGGAACTGACTCTGAGTTTGGATGAGTTTGAAAAAGCTTATACTGGAATCATGTTGTCTGTAACTTCTAATCAGGATCACAGGACCGTGATGGGCAAGATAATTCAAATCCAAAAAAGTAACCTTGAAACTGAAAAGAACGATGTGTTACTTGCTAAAAAAAATGCAAAATCCGGTATCATACTGGCAAGTATTCTCATAGGTGTTGGCCTTATTCTGGCAGTTGTTGGTATCCTACTTGCAACCTTCATGGGGAAAGCCTTGGGAGCAAGAGTATCTGAGGCCATAGGTAAATCTCCTGTGGAATACATTCGATCCGGACAATTTCGTTATCAAATATCTTTAAAAACTCTTAATGCATGGAACTTGGAACCTAGAGCAACTGGGCTTCCTGTCTTTGAAACCATTCAATCATTTGCAGAGGTTTGTATGGCGAGATTCCCTGGGGATATGGCTCAAGCGTCTTTTGCAGTCATAGACCTTCTTGCAGAACAAGAAATTCAGATATTTTTCTGGAGTTCATCTGAAGTAACGATGCATGTACTTGCACAGAACTGGTTGAAGGTAATTATATGCCTTGTAGGTTTGATCATTGCTTTGGTTGGAATTGGATTAATGATCTACGCCATATATACTCTTATTTGCCATGTAATGGATATTTTGTCTACCAATGAAGAATTAAATACTATTGAAGGTAAAATTAATGATCTGAATGATTGGCTTAATAGGAGTGAGAGTACGTCCATAATTCCTCAAAATGGGAGTAATATCACTTTAAATGAGAAAAATGTGGATATTAATTTGTTACAAAACTGTGGGGGAAACAAAACAGCGTCGATTTAAGATTTGAACAGTTAATTTCCATTACTTTCATTATTTATTTTTTTTAGACTATCTAAACTAGTTTAAGTCAGGATTAAGTTAAAAACTTCTATAATGAACTGGTTTCTTTGATTGGGGCTTAGTTTTTACCCTGTAATGCATTGTGGGCTCTGCTTTATATGATTATTCCTTTATCTTGTTGTTGAAGAACTCCTCAATATCATTGAACTGTTCTGTGATCCAGTGGTATATGTTCCTTTTCTTTATAATCCACTTTAAACCATTTATACGTTTTTCACGTTCACTTTCATTCATTTTAACTGCTTTATGCAGTGCTTCAGCAGTCTGGGTCACGTCGAAGGGATTAACGTTGAGTGAATGTTCCTTAAGCTCTTCATAGGATCCAGCATGTTCTGATAGTATCAAAACTCCGTTGTTTTCATTGACAACCGAACCCTCCTTTGAAACTATGTTCATACCATCGCAGATTGGATTCACCATTAAACAATCGTAATGTTTGAAGGCTGCAGTTACAAGGAGATAATCTGCCTTGAATATCTCTTCGATCGGCTTCCAACCTTCCTTTGAATATTTTGCATTGATATGGCCCACTATCTTGTGAATTTCCATTCTGTAATCCCTGTACTCCTTGATCTGCTGTCTTGTGGGTTTTCCAGTGGTAAGAAATTTAACCTTTCCATGGAATTCCGGATGCTTCTCAAGGAATAGATCGTAGGCTCTGAAGCCCCTCACTATATTCTTACTGAGATCCGCACGATCCGTTCTGTAGATGAGAAATGAATCCCCTTTAATCTCATGGATGGTTTTTTCCTTCTTTAGAACTTCCTCTGTTCTTGAAAGTTCTTCAAGTCCCTCATAATCAACAGAGATTGGATAGCTCTTCACAAGAATTTCACGGCCTTTGTAGTTGACGGTGTTACTTTCAAAGTCCACATGGTCTGCATAATCTTCACAGGTCCTGAGGAAGTTCTTAACATACTTCTCTATATGAAAACCAACTATGTCGTTGGATAGAAGTCCTGTTACAATGGCTTCCTTCATGTAATCTGGTAAAATACAGAAATACTCAGGTTGAGGCCATGGTATGTGAATGAACTGGCTTAAAAAATTATCTTCAAGCTTCTCACGGATGTAAGCAGGACACAGATACAGATGGTAATCCTGAAGAATTATGAGGGCTTCCTTTTCATTTAATTTTGACTCCTCCACCACCTTGTCTGCAAATCGTTTGTTGACATGGACGTAACCATTTTTCCATGCCTTATGGATTTTGTCATCAATTTCAGGAGTGTATGGAGGATTCCACATGTAATGCTGAACGAACCAGAGAAGAGGATTGCTTATAACACTGTAGTAATCCTCGTAACTTTCTGGATCAACGCTGACAAAGGGAACCCAGAACTTGGGTTCATCCTCAGGCACAGGAACCCTACCATCGGCAAATCTCTCTGCAGCAACCTTATCTCCAGGGGTCATGGTACTGGCGATCCAGGTTCCCTTAACAGTTTCCATAATGGGAAGCAGGGTTGAAACAAGGCCTCCCGCTCCTCTGCGACCTTCAAGGTTCCCATCATCCATTTCATGAAACTCCACAGGGCCCCTGTTGGATGCAACCATGAGATGTTTGTCCTCTAAAAATCTATCTATCTCCCTCAATGGATCTTCCCTTTGAATAAAAAATCCTCCTTCAAGGTTTTTAATCAGCGGCTGATGATATCTTTACAAATTAAATGGTTTCTACTATTTTTTTTATTTTATTCCCAAGTTTCTGGAGTTTTTCAGATGATCTGGACTCAATGTAAACTCTAATCAGTGGTTCAAAACGTGAAGGTCTTATGAGTACGTAGGAATCTTTCCAATCAACCCTTACACCATCTGTGCTGTTCAAAGTACCTTCATCCACAAGAGAAACTTTAAGATATTCAAGAACATCTTCTTTCTTTTCATGGGGGCACTTAACTGAAAAACCGGTTCTCTGATATTCAGGAATCTCCTCTGCGATCTCGGATAGTGCTTTGTTCTTTTTGCAGATTATTTCAAGCATCTTAATGGATGCAAAGATGGCATCGAAGCAGGGATGAAATTTGGGAAATACGTAAAGTCCTGGTTCATCTCCTCCAAAAACTGTATTATATTCAACACTTCCAGTTAAAACAAGATCTACTGGGGTTTTAATCAGTTCTCCTCCGCATGCAGATACCACATCGTCCAGGGCTCTTGAGGCCACAACTGAGGATACAACTGTACTTCCAGGATTTTCATTCAGGGCATCCTTTGCAAATATTCCAAGGGTGGTCTGGTCACGCAGCGCATTCCCCTTTTCATCCAGAAATATAACCCTGTCACCATCGTTGTCAATTGCAATTCCAAGGTCTGCCCCAACGGTTTTTACAAGGTTTGATATCATGGAAAGACTTTTAGGCCCGGGATCTGCAAATCTCTCATCAATTGATTTAGGACCATGGGATCCAAAGAGCAGGGTTTCACATCCCACCTTAGCCAAGATCTCAGGGGTGAAAGGTACCGCGGAGGCATTTGCACAGTCAAGAACCACTTTAGAGGCATGATTTCTTATCAATTTTGCATCAACATTTTCAACAACTGCATCCCTGTATTTAGCCCTGTAATCGTGAACATAGGATAGTGATCCTATATCTTCCCACCTTACCTTTTCAGCATGTTCCTGAGCCATTGGAATTTTGTGGCTGCTGAATATCTTAATGCTGATCTCATCTGGATGAATGTGTGAGGTGGTTACTGTAATAACAACAGTTGCATTGTAGATTCCAGCACTGTAATTGATTGAAGGTATTGGAGCCACACCAAAATCAATCACTTCAACACCTGCAGCCATCAGACCTGCAGTTACAGTCCTTTTTATCATCTGAGAAGCTTGATTCGTATCTCTACCAATCACAACTGCATTTCCCTTACTTAAAAAGTTCCCAACCATGGTTCCCAGGTTGGATGCAAATTCATTGCTTATCTCTGAGTTCACAACGCCCCTCACTTCTCTAACGAATAGAGACACCTTAAAAACTCCTTTTCATCTTGCTTAATGTATTCAAGATAAAATTTTAATCATTCATTGGGCTTATTCCTGATTTAACTGTGTTGTAATGATTCCGTTGGTTAGGGTCATTAATTAAATCCAGTTCAGAGTGCAGTGGCCTCTTTATATGTCTGCATCCACAACAGAATCAGAGACTATGTTTGTTTGGTTTTTGATGTGTCGTGATGATTTTACAACTGAATTTTTCCCTATCTCAACCCTGCTACCTGTAACAACCCCTTTTTCTATGATGGTGTGTTCGTTGATTGTGCAGTGGGTGTCTATGATGCATCCGCTTAAAAATGAGTTTTTCTTCACAACACTGTCTGAAAGAATCACGGAACCCTGAATTGTGCTGTTTTTGCCTATGTAGACTCCGTCTCCAATAACGGTTCCATGAGATAGTTTACTCCCATCGTCAAGAAAAGAGTTGTTTCCAATTACAACGGGTCCCTCTATACGCACTTTTCTGCCAATATGGATATTTTTACCCATCCATATATTCCCTATTTTGCCAATGCTCTGTTTTGCACGTTTTTTATAGATTTTTTGATGAATTTTGCGGTTTAAAATATCGTAGGTGGCTTTTAGGTATGTTTCAGGCCTTCCAACATCGTTCCAGTAACCATCGAAGACGTAGCCATATATTCCTGCATCTTCCTCTATCAACCTTGGAAAGATTTCATTTGAAAAGTCTATTTCACCTTTTTTCTCATCAAAGAAGTTGAATATTTCAGGTTCAAATATGTATATGCCGGTATTTGCAATGTTACTGAATACCTCATCTGCTGATGGTTTTTCAAGATAGTTCGTTATCCTGGAATCCTCATCAAGGACAGCTATTCCAAAGTGGCTTGGATCCTCAACAGGTGTTAAAACAAGGGTTGCAACAGCCCCTTTGTCTTTGTGAAACTTTAAAACATCCTTAAAATTAACGTTACTTATAACGTCGCCGCTTAAAACCAGAAAAGTCTCTTTTATACACTTTTTAGCCTTCAAAACACTTCCACCAGTACCCTGAGGTGATTCTTCCACGGAGTAGTTGATGTTAACCCCCATACTGGATCCATCCTGGAAGTGCTCCTTTACATTATCTGATCTGTAGTTCAAGGTCATTACTATGTCCTTAAAACCCATAGATTTAAGTCTTTCCACTGTATGCTGGATTATGGGCCTGTTAACAAGTGGAATCATGGGTTTTGGTCTTGTAAATGTTAAAGGGCGGAGTCTTGTGCCCTTTCCACCAGCCATGATCACGGCTTTTAACATAGATAAACACCACCAAAAAAGGTTTGATTGCAAATAAAACCGTCAAAAAACTCTTCTTAACCTTTAATTTCTTTATTATTTTATGTTCTCCAGCCAATAAATACCTATCGAAAAAAAGGAAGAGATACCTTTAATGAGTTTAAAAAGAAAATATGATGGGAAGAATCTGTTGAAAAACTTTTTTATGGGGTTTTCATTGTTAGCTTCAACAGAATCTCTCAAACCCATTATAAAATTTTTTCAAGTGCATTTGAAAGTCTTTTAATACCTTCAACTATACTTTTTTCATCTGAATTTGAGAAGTTCAACCTCATGGTGTTGATTTCAGGATCGTCCGCATAAAATGCTTCTCCTGGAACGAATGCAACATTCTCTTTTATTGCAAGGTCAAAGAGCTCCATTGAAGAAACACCTTCAGGCAGTGTCACCCAGAGAAACATTCCTCCCTCAGGTTTTGTGCAGGTGACACCCTCGGGAAAGTACTCCTCTATGGAATTGACCATGACGTCCCGCTGCATCCGGTACATGCTCCTTATTTTATTGAGATGCTTCTCAACATCGTATTCTGTTAGGAAGCGGTGCACCATCCTCTGGGCCAGGTAGTTTGAATGAAGATCCGAGGCCTGTTTGGCTGTAACCAGTTTGTCCATAACTTCTTCTCCTGCCACAACCCATCCCAGGCGAATTCCAGGGGCAACGATCTTTGAGAATGAACCCAGAAGCACAGAATCCGGTAAAAACTTTTTAATTGGGGGCAAATTTCTGCCCATAAATCTGATCTCGCCATAGGGATTGTCCTCAACAAGAACAGCATTATTTTCCTGGATTATCCCTGCAACTTCCTTTCTCTTCTCCTCAGAGTAGCTTATTCCGCTGGGATTCTGGAAGTTGGGAACGCAGTAGAAGATCTTGGAGTCCCCATTTTTCAAAAGCTTTTCAAGGGCAGGGGTATCTGGGCCGTCGTCCATGAGTTTCACAGAATGAAACTTGGGTTCGTACATTCCAAAGGCCTGGATAGCTGCAAGGTAGGTGGGACGTTCCACGATCACACCATCGTCCCTGTTGAGGAAAACCTTGCCAACGAGATCCAGTCCCTGCTGAGAACCGTTGGTTATTAATATTTCATCAGCATCCACCTTCAAACCATTTTTAAGATACCTCTGAGCAATGTACTCTCTCAGGGGTTTGTAACCCTCTGTTGTACTGTACTGTAAGGCTTCACTGCTTTCGTACTTTAAAACTTCCGATGCAACTTCTGCAATTTCCTTATGTGGAAATGATTTAGGGTTTGGAAGTCCACCACCAAAGGATATGATATCAGAATCCTCTGTAACCTTCAATATTTCTCTAACAAAGGATCTTGGAACCTTTGACATTCTATCTGCAAATAAATCTTTCATTTGAATCTCCTTAGTAATTTTTAACTCTCAAGCTTAAAAAGGTGATGAAAGTTGATAGTACCTTCTTTAAATTTAGTAGGGAGTTTAAATGTTATTCCCTATTTCTCTTTAAATAATCAAAAAAAATCTTTTTAAAAACTTTTTACATATTTAAAAATTTGTTAAACCTTTCAATCTTTAAAACATTCTTTAGTCAATACTTTAAATCAGTAAATAAAACTTAAAACTTTCAAAATATTTTTAGAATATTATTCATGTTTTTTCCTAGTGCCGTAACGTTTAACATGTTCCCATGCCTCATGGTAAACTTTGAAATCTTCATTTTTTGAGTAGATCTTCATATCTTCCCTTCCGAAGACCTTTCTATCCTCCCCAACAGGACAAACCTTTATGCAGATGCCACATGGAGCCCTTAACTCCTTCCTGAGATTTTTACTTCGCAGTGCACATTTCAACTTGTCCATGGGTGGTGGGAAATATTTTAAATCCATTTTTGGATCACTTAATTCATTTTTTAAATCATTTTTTATGAGATTTTGAGGATAAATGGCATTTACAGGGCATTCCACAGTGCATCTCATACAACGCGTGCAAAGATCGTTTATTTTTGGAACTTCAGATTCTATAGGTGCAGTTGTGAAAATGGATGTGAACCTGACCCTTGGACCGTACTCTGGAGTGAGGATGACGTTGTTCAGACCAATTGAACCTAAACCTGCAAGGTAAGCAGCATACTTGTGTGAGAAAAATGCAAGGGGCCTTTCAATCAAGACATCGATGTCTCCGTAACCATCACGTGGCAGGTAAATTGATGGATAACCTTTCTCTGTCAGGAAATTTGAGATCTCATAGGCCTTCTCATCCAAGAGTGCGTTAACGGTGTTGTAGAGGTTATGGTAATATATGGAGGGTGCTGTTTCAACTATGGGGAGCTGAACCGGCAGTCCTATAACCACAACAGTTTTTGCCTCAGGATATATGGATTGGGGCCTGAATTCCTTGGGTATCCACTCTTTGAAGGTATTTGGAAGTTCTTCTGGAGGTTTTTCCCACCTTTCAACCGGTGTAAATCCCACCAGGGGTACTTCGAGTTCCCTGCACTTCAGAAGCAATTCCTCTTTAATGGATCTGGCTTTTTTGCGAGGTTTCATTTCAATCAACACCCATTTCAATCTTCATTTTTTTTACTTGCTGTATTTATCCTTTAATACAACTTTAATCCATAGTCTCCAGGTTATCTCCTAGTAAAACTTTAACATGTTCTGTAATTCATTCTCTAAAACCTCAATCTATTTAATTTATCTTTTAACTATCTTAAAAGCCTTGAGTCCCTCGAACCACAGCACACTGATGATCCCGGCCATCAGGCACATGACGAGGTCCTTTGGGTGGAGAACACTGAAGTTGAAAAGACTGCGCAGAGGTTCGAAGTAGAGTACAAGTCCCAGGAATAGTACTGCACCACCCACTATCCACCACAATGCAGAGTTGGGTGATCTGATGGTGTTCAGTATGGTGCCGGACCATGAGAGGTTGGTGAATATCAGTCCAATGTTGGCAATGATGAGGGTGGTGAAACTCAGTGTACGGGCATCAAGTTCACCCATACCTGTGTAAAGGGCAAGAACGAAGACGCTCAGCACTATTATGAGAACGCTCAGGCCCTGCATTATGCTGAATCCAATGGTTTTTCTATCGAAGAGGGGTTCTGTCAGGCTTCTTGGCGGCTTTTTCATAACACCCTCCTCTGCAGGTTCTGCCTCGAACACTATGGAACAGGCAGGATCGATGATTATCTCAAGGAAGACGATGTGGACTGGCAGGAGTACCAGGGGCAGCTGGAAGATCACAGGGATAAGGGACATGCCTATTATGGGGATGTGAACCGACAGTATGTAGGCAGTTGCCTTTTTCAGGTTGTCGAAGATCCTGCGGCCCATTTTCACCGCTGCAACAATGGATGAAAAGTCATCCTCAAGTAGAACCAGTGATGATGATTCCCTTGCAACATCTGTACCCCTACCTCCCATACTCACACCGATTTGGGCTGATTTGAGGGCCGGGGCATCGTTGACACCATCCCCTGTCATTGCAACCACCTCACCGTGTGCCTTAAGGGCATTCACGATGCGGAGCTTCTGCTCTGGCACCACCCTTGCAAAGATGTTCACAGATTTTAGCCTCTCCTGAAACTCATGATCGTCCATGCTGTCAAGTTCAACTCCACTTAAGACATTTTCAGGATCCTTCAAGCCTATTTTTTCCCCTATCTTTTGTGCAGTTCCCTTGTAATCTCCGGTTATCATCACAACCCTGATACCTGCACTGTAGCACTCCTTTATGGCCTCTGCAACACCTGGACGAACTGGATCCATGAATCCTACAAGTCCCAGGAATTCGAATTTGAAGTCGTGCTGTTTTTGGGGAAGTCCTGTCTCCCTGAAGGCTGCTCTTGCAACGCCGATGATACGAAGGCCTTCACCTGCCATTGAACGTATGTTATGGGAAAGCCTTTCTGTCTGCATCTCATCAAGGTGGCAGAGATCTGCAACAGCTTCAGGAGCACCCTTGGCAGCTATGATGTAGTCATGACCATCTGGGGATTTCCAGACATGGGACATTGCCATTAACTCAGGTGAAAGAGGATATTCACGTATCAGGTTCCAGTCCTCATGTAAATGTTCTGTCTTTGCAAGTGTGGCTTTACCAAACTCCTTCAGTGACCTTTCCATAGGGTCGAAGGGATCCCTTTGACTTGCAAGTATGCTGAACTCTATTATACCATGGAGATCCTCAGGCAGAGGTTTTTCAGATCCAGTACCATCAGTTTCCATGTAAGATTTCATGTTGTGGTACTTTCCATCTGTGAATATACTGGTCACTGACATTTCGTTCATGGTTAAAGTACCTGTTTTATCCACACAAAGCACAGTTGCTGATCCAATGGCCTGAATTGCCTGTGAACGTCTTGTTAAAACCTTTTTCTGCGATATTCTCCATGCTCCAAGTGCCAGGAAGATGGTGAGCACAACTGGAATTTCTTCAGGCAGAATTGCCATTGCAAGGGCTATACCTGCAAGAAAACCGTTCAACCAGTCCGATCGTGTGAAACCGTATATAACAACCACTGCTGCACAGAGGAGAACTCCAGCCAGTGCAAGATTAAAAACAAACTTTCTACTTTCCTTCTGAAGTGGTGTGGCTTCTGTTTCAAGGGTTTCAAGGCGCTTGCCTATTGCACCGATTTCAGTTTCCAAACCCGTTGCTGTGACCTGTGCCACACCCTGACCCTGGACAACCAGCGTTCCAGAGAAAACAGAGGGCAGACCATCCCCACCAGGGGGGTGCATGTCCATAATACCCTTACACGGAACTTTGTGCACAGCAACGGATTCACCTGTGAGCAGAGCTTCGTTGATGCTGAGGTTGGTGCATGAAATTACAACCGCATCTGCAGGAACACGATCCCCCTCTTCAAGAATCAGAATATCATCAAGAGCAACTTCACGGCCTGCTATCCTTTTCTTATGGCCGTTGCGTATTACCTGTGCCCTGGGACTGGACAGATCACGGAGGGCCTCAAGTGTGCGTTCAGTTTTACGTTCCTGATAGAAGGTTATGCCCATTATGAGGAAAACAAATCCCATGAGCATGAGTGCCTCCTGCAAGTCTCCCAGAATGAGGTAGATGGTTCCGCATGAAATTAAAAGGAGAAACATGGGCTCGCGGACAACATCCAACATGATCACAAGGAAGCTACGCTCACGGGCAGAGGGCAGCTCGTTGTAACCATGTTCTTCAAGCCTTTGGGCAGCTTCTTCTTCAGAAAGCCCACGGATATTTTTTATATCCAGATCATCCATAAACCGTCACCAACAAAACCTTTATGGATATTTAATATTAATTATTCCAAGATTGAGATAAACTTATCCTATGTGATTGGATTTAACATATTCAGTCAACATAGAAGTTTCATTCAACACAGAACTCCTCATCGTTGTCTTCGTCCCTTGGACAGACATGGACGGTTACAATGTTTACAACATCAACTTCCTTGATTATGTTCCTTTCAACACTGTGGGCAATTTCATGGGCTTCTTTAAGACTCAAATTACCTTCAACAGCAACATGAAGGTCAACGGATGCATATGGTCCAAGATAATTTATTCTAACGTTGTGGATTCCAAAGGTACCTGGAACAGCCATTGCAGCTTTCTTTATGTTGATCATTATGTCCCTGGAGGGTACTGTGCCCATTATGTTGTTGATGTTGTCCCTGCCTATGTCGAAGGCAGTTTTTAAGACCATGAATGCAATGAAAATGGCAACCAGGGGATCGAGTATTGGAAATCCCATCCTGGAACCCACAACACCAACAAGTATGGCTGCACATGAGAATATGTCCACCTTCTGATGGTGTGCATCTGCAACTATGGCCGGGCTGTTTATCTTCTTACCTGCACGCATCATGTAGGTTGTCATTGCAAGGTTTGCGCCAACACCAAGGAGTGCCATGACTGCTGCCGTCATTTCAGGAGGAGTCAGAGCAGCTCCAAGGATCAGTTTCCTGTAAACCTCTGAAAGGATTTCATATGCAATGATTCCAAGGAAAAGAACTATTATAAGGCCTGCAAGTGGTTCGGCCCTACCGTGGCCGTAGGGATGCTTGCTGTCAGGGGGTTTGAGCCCGATCTTAAATCCTACCGAGGTTATGATTGAGGTCAAAACATCTGAAAAGGTGTGGGCAGACTCTGCAACGAGGGCCATACTGCCTGAAAGCATCCCCACAACGAAGTTCAGGAGTGTTAAGAGGACATTTCCTGAGATTGCAATAGAAACTGCCTTTTTACCTATCTTTTTTCGTTCCTCGACATCCAAAATTACACATCCTCCAGATCAATATTATGAATTTAGACTGAGATTAACTTTATTAAAACTTCAACTATAAAAATGATGTGGTTTTCAGCTTTAATTGAAGTTAGTTTAACCTAACATTGGATTTTAAGTTTGTTGATAAGAATTAAGGCGTTAAAATCTTTTTAAATTTAATTATAATTTGTATTAATTATTATTTTTAAAAAAAGGGAATTTTAATAAGATTTTAACGATAAAGGATTGGATCATGTAATACTTAAAAAAAAATAATGAAATAAAAAAAATGATTCTTAAATAATTAAAAATTAACTAATTAAAAAAATCTCAAAAATCTAAAATTAAAAAATTAAAAAATTTTTATAAAGATTTAAAGATTATTTTGAATGATTTTTTTTTAAATGATTCCTTTTTAGAATTAACACGTTATAATGATTTAATTCTAATATTCTAATTTAAATCAGGATCAAACAATTTTCAAATCCTCAAGCCTGTCCATTGCCTCGTTGATGTTCTCCTGGGAAGTTGCATAGGACAACCTGATATTATCACGTCCATACCCTCCAAAGGAACTTCCATGGACAGTTATAACGTCCCGCTTCAGGGCATCTTTAACGAACTTTTCAGATTCAGGTACCTCTGGAAATGCATAGAAAGCACCCTTCGGTGTTGGACAGTCTATTCCAAGTTCCTTCAAACGTTTAAGGAGGAGATCCCTTCTGTTTTTGAACTCGGTAACCATTTCACCAACACAGTCCTGTGGGCCTTCAAGAGCTGCAAGGGCTGCACTCTGGGATATGGAAGTTGCACAGGCAGTTGTGTACTGATGAACCTTCAAAAGCTCCTCAGTTAACTCCGGGCTTGCAGCTGTGTAACCCACCCTGAAACCGGTCATTGCATAGGCCTTTGAAAACCCATTTATGGTCACAACATTTTCAGAGTAGCTTCCAGGACTGTAATGCTTCTCATCGTAGATGATCTTCTCGTAGATCTCATCGGATATGAGAACGATGTCGTGATCATCAGCAATTTCAGCCAGGCCTTTGACATCCTCTTTACTCATAACCCCTCCTGTTGGATTTGAGGGGGAGTTAAGCACTATGGCCTTGGTGTTATCTGTCAGGCTTTCAAGCACAGATTCTGGTGTTGTTCGAAATTCAGTACTCTCCTCGAGTTTTATAGGTACTGGAATTCCTCCAGAAAGTTTCACACATGCTGCGTAGGATAGAAAACCTGGATCAGGAACGAGCACGTGATCTCCTTCATCCACAAGGGCCTGCATGCACATGAAGAGGGCTTCACTGGCACCAACAGTCACTATTATGGATTCAGGGTCTGCTTCGATGTTGTTGTCCTCTTGGAGTTTCCTTGAAATTGCCCCCCTTAATTCTGGTATTCCCTTATTAACTGTGTAGTGTGTGAGTCCCTCTTCAATGGCTTTCTGGGCTGCTTCCCTTATATGGAGAGGTGTGTCGAAGTCTGGTTCTCCAAGGCCCAGGCTGATGGCATTTTCTCCGGCAAGTTCAAACATCTTCCTTATTCCAGATAAACTAACTGATTCAACTCTTTTTGAATATCTCATAAGCATTACCATACCTACTTTTAGCATGAATTGTATAAATAGGAAACCATGTCTGAATCTGGATTGAAACGTTCACTGGGTCTTTTTGATGTGGTGAGTCTGGTGGTTGGAACCATAGTTGGTGCAGATATATACATAGCAGCATCATTTGGTGCCGGCTTTTTAGGCCCGTCATCTATTTTTGCATGGATAATTGCAGGTTTAATGGCGATAATCATAGCCATGTGTTTCGCTGAATGTTCTTCACTCGTTCCAAGGGTTGGAGGGCCCTATGCATATGCAAGGGAAGCTTTCGGAGATCTTACAGGATTTTTGGTTGGTTGGTCCCTTTTAATAGCTTCCTGGAGTGCCATAGCAGTGTTTCCCCTGGCATTTGTGGCATATCTTAAATATTTTTATCCTGCAATGCCTGGCTGGGAACAGATACTGATAAAGGTTTTGTTCGTCCTCTTTCTAACCTTCATAAACTACAGGGGTGTTAAGGAGGCAGGAAAAATCAACGATGTGCTGACTGTTTTAAAGATTGCACCCATATTCATACTTACAATTATTGGAATTGTTATTTTTGTGATTCATCCCTCCCAGCTTGCATCCAACTTCACACCAATATCACCCCTTGGATTTGGAGGGTTTGGAAGTGCACTAGTACTTATATTCTGGGCTTATGTGGGTTTTGAACTTGTAACAGTACCCTCCGACGAAATAATCGATTCAAAAAAGACAATTCCACGGGCAATACTATTGGGCATGGGCATTGTAACCCTCTTTTACGTGCTGACCAACTTCGTGATCCTGGGCACGGTTCCCTGGAGGGAACTTGCATCATCCTCTGCACCACTTGCACTGGCAGGATACACTGTTATGGGGAGTATAGGTGCTATTTTTTTAACGGTGGGTGCCCTTTTCTCAATTTCAGGATCTGATGAGGCAGGGATTCTATCATCAGCGAGGATACCATATGCAATGGCAGGAGATGGTCTTTTACCCCATGCATTCTCGAAGGTGCATCCAGAGTACGGCACACCATACGTTTCCCTGTTTGTACAAAACAGCATAACCCTTGTGGCCGCCATCTTCGGAACCATAAGTCAGCTCATAATCATTTCAGTCTTCACACTTCTCTTCTGTTACCTTTTAACATGCGTATCAGTTTTTCCATTGAAGAAGAAGTTTGACGGCGGAATAAACCTCCCTTGGATTGTACCTGTCTTAGGAGTAATTATATGCGTTTACATGATGATACAGTGCGCTGTGAATCAAATATTAATTGGGATTGTGCTTATAACCCTAGGGATACCTATCTTCTGGAGGTACGCTACCGGGGAGGAGATTGAAGCTGTTAAAAGGGACATGTTCCTTGGAAGGGGATTATTCTCAAGGTTTGTAATGTTCCCTCAAAAGGCTTTGGCCCACTTTTTAGGACATCTCTACTCTATTTTGAGGGAAATACATTCAATTCTTTTCCATCACAGTTGAAATTTTGATTTTCCATCTGTTATTAAGTTTAGGAATAACAAATTCTCAGAATAGTTTAAAGAATGAAATAATTCAAAGAATAAAATTAGATCTGCTGATTTTTAAAAAAACTTTAAAGTATAAATTAATTTTTTTTATTTAATATCAGAATAAACAATTTTTTTAGGTTTAAAAAAAGAATGGATTGATCATACCCTGATTTCAACTCAAGATACGATCCATGTAACGGTACCTTCATTAGGTGGGTACCTTTTATTTGTTTTCAGATCTCCCTTCAAAAGGGGCAAATCAATGGTTGCCCAGTTTGAATTTCATCTGATTTTCTAACATCACCATTATTCCCGATCCAATCTGTGGACTTCCACTCTCTGCATCGATTTTAGTGTTTTTTGTTGTTTTAGGAACTGTAACTGTTTTCTTTTCCTTTATCAGGGGCTCAGTGTAGGTTAACTGTAGTATGTTGATTGCCTGTACGGTGTTATGGGTTTTGTTTACAGTTTTTGTACTTGTGTTGTTTGTAGTGGTCTTTGTTGTGTTGTTTGTGCCTGTTTTTTTCGTAGTTGTTTTAGCAGTGCTCTGGATGGTGTAGGGTGTTAACCTTAAACTTGAGCCTGAAATCTTCTCGTATCCCGTTTGCATGTCGTAATCACAGTCACAATGGGAACAGGTCCATTGTCCCCCGTCACAGTACTTACTGTAACTTAAAGTACCGTAACTGTGACACTGTGGACAGTAATTCAGAAATGTGCCCTTTTCATAGGCCCACACTCCATGGCTACCCGTTGCTTTAGCCACAGCTGTTACATATTTACTTGTAACAGAAACGTTGTATGGTTGATTGGTTCCTGCAATTGCAGGACTAACTGATAGTAATGTTAGTGACAGGATAACAAATATCCTGAATAAGTTTCCCTTAATCTAACCGCCTCCTATTTCGGTTTCATGGATTTTACACGCCTTGCTTTGCAGTAGGTCGTGAATGCCACATAGCCACTTAGGAGTTAATAAAACATTTCTAATTCCTCCATATAAAATAAAATGAGTATATAATCTGTATCAATGATGAATACAATTCATAAACAAAATACAGAAAAAAAGAAACTCAGTTTATGTATTCAGATTTATATTTTAAATTCAAAATTTTCAAGATTTATTTTCTTAAAAATTTATTTTCAATATATTTTCATTTTCAAGAGGTATTATCTTGATTCAAAATGTTCTTATTGGATCTTATTAGTACTATGGATTTCTTGTTAGTGTGCTTCTAATATTTATAAGTTTCGGTTATGGGGGATGTAACTCAAGATATGGCTGCAAATAATACCTCTTGATGGTTGGAGGATAAAATTAGATGATGGAACTTAAACTGGAGGTATTGGGGGATTAATCACATGAACCACAGTTGTAACAACCGAAAGTTTCACACCATGGAGTTATATCTCCATTTAGAGCTTTCTCATGTTCTTCCTTGAGGAAGGCATCAGTCACTCCAACATCTATGTCACTCCATGGAAGATCCACGTGAGGATTTATTTCTGCCCCAAACTTCTTCCATTCCTTCATCTGAACCTTACTTTCCAGGGATCTTTCTATCAAATCCCCCAGATCTTCTCCCCCATTTGATAGAACGTATTGTATCAGTGAGTTTTTAGGGCTCTCCATCTTGAAGGATCTGAGGTGCACCTCTGATTTCAGATACTTGGCATTTGCCTTTATCAGGTCAAAATCGAATTTTTCCCACTGGAATGGTGTGTGGGGTTTTGGTATGAATGGATTAACACTCACCCTGAGGGCATTGCTCTTTTTTGATAGTTTACTCAACCTTTTAATGGACTGTGCCATGCATTGGAGGTCTTCGTGTGTTTCACTGGGCAGGCCCATTAGGAAGTAGAGTTTAACGTTCATACCCTGCTTGAATGCTGTTTGAATGGTTTCCATCAATTTTTCATCAGTTATGGGTTTGTTGACAACCTTTCTGAGCTTCCATATGGATTCTGGTGCTATGGTAACGGTTTTAAGTCCGCTATCACGTAGTATGGTCAGGAGCTCATCTGAGATGGATTCAATCCTCAATGAGGGGGTTGTGACCTGAAAACCCCTCTCAGAAAGGCCAAGACATAGTTCTTCAATCTTTGAGTGGTCTGAAACTGCAGCCCCGATCATGGCTATTTTACTGAGTCCCGTGACTTTCCTGCCCTTTTCAGCCACTTCAAAGAGCTTTTTCAGGGGCATTTCACGTCTTGGTCTGTACATGCACCCTGCCATGCAGAACCTGCAGCCCCTGGTGCATCCACGTGAAACCTCCAGGAGAAATGACCTTCCAAATGCGGGTAAAAACTCTTTATCATCTGTTTCAGGTACAACCTGCCTTATTGGCTGCCATGCATCCTCCATTTTCTTCACAACCTGGATCTTAACTGGGTTTCCAGGTACGTAAACTCCGGGTATGTCAAGGAAGGCATCAAGGTTCTCTCTGGGGTTTTCAAGTTCCATGAATCTGTCCAGAACCTCATCCAGGATGACCTCTGCCTCCCCAACCACGAAGAGGTCAATGAACCTGGATACTGGCAGGGGATTTGAACTTGCACAGGGACCACCAGCAATCACCAGAGGGTCATGAGAAGTTCTATCCTCCTTTCTCAGTGGAATGCCACCATCACGCAGCATCTTAAGCACGTTGACGTAGTCCTGCTCGTACTGAAGTGAAAAGCTCACCACATCAAATTTGTTCAGGTGTGTGTTGGTTTCAAGACTCCTTGAGTATGGATAAACAACTCTCTGGCAGTAAATATCTTCTCTGGAGTTTAAAAAGTCGTAGATTATGTGGAAACCCAGTGAGGACATTGCACTGCGGTAGAGGTTGGGGTAGCATGATGCGAAGTTCACATCCACGTTCCGGGGATTTTTCAAGACAACGTTGTGTTCCTGGAGCATAACCTATAATCTAAACGAAATACATAATCAAGATATCGGATTCAGAGTCACATGAAAGTTCAAATTCACATGAAAAATAACTCGAGAGAATATCATTAACTCTGTATGCAATACTCAACAAGTCACACCCAAGAAATCAATTAAAAACTTTTTAAATAAATCGACAACCAATACAAATTAAAATTAACATTTACCTTTTTAAGGAATCATCAATAAATCAAAAGTTAAGGAATGTACCAAATGAATGAGAAACCCTACAGGAAAGTGGCAGTTGGAGGAACATTCGACAAGTTCCATGAAGGCCACAGAACTCTGGTTGATAAGGCCTTTGAAATAGGCGATCACGTTGTTATCGGTGTAACCTCAAATAAATTTGGAGGGGTCAAGGGTAAAATTGAACCCTGCAACATAAGAATGTCCAATTTAAGAGGTTTACTCCAGGAAAAACCCCTAAACTACGATATAAAGGAGCTCAACGACCCCTACGGAACAACCATCCACGACGAGGAGGTCGATGCCATCGTTGTGAGTGAGGAAACAGAACCCACAGCCCTTGAAATAAACAGAATAAGACGTGAAAAGGGAATGAAGGCACTGGACATCCTAACCATTGGAATGGTGCTTGCAGAGGATGGAAGGCCCATCTCATCCACAAGGATACGTAAGGGAGAGATAGACAGGGAAGGAATCATCATAAAGGATGAGTGATGATTTTTATTTTTTTTAATCTATTTTTCTGTAGTTCAAGGAGAAAATTTCCATGAAGGTTGCAGTTGGATCCAAGAACCCTGTTAAGGTAAGGGCAACGGAGAATGTTCTAAAAAACTTCTACAACGATCTCCAGGTTTCAAGTGTTGATGTGGATTCAGAGGTACCTTCACAACCCTTCGGACTGGATCAGACCATAGAAGGTGCAGTTAACAGGGCAAAAAATGCATATTCCAGTGATGTTGACTTGAGCGTGGGTATAGAATCAGGGCTCATGGAAACACCCTCATCAATAACAGGTTACATAGACCTGCAGTGGTGTGCAATCTTCGACGGCAGCAGGGTAACCATTGGTGTAAGTTCTGGATTTGAGTATCCTCCTGGAGTTATAGAAAAGGTTTTAAAGGGACGTGAAGTTGGAGATGTTATGGATGAGGTTACAGGAATCTCCAACCTCGGTGAGAAGACTGGTGCTGTGAGTCATTTGACCCACGGACTTCTGGACAGAACTGGAAACACTGAGCAGTGCGTTCTCATGGCTATGGTTCCGAGGTTGAATGAGAGTGTTTATTTTGGGGATTGAAGGTTTTATATTACTTTACTTATTTTAATATGTTTTTAATTTCATTTTTATTTTATAAATTCATAAAAAGACTTAATTTAACAGGTTATACTCTTATTAAACGGATTATTAATATAATTTTATAGGAACAAACTAAATTAATCACTTCAGATTTCTGAATTAGAAACTCTATTTTTTCTATTTTTAGGTTACGCATTAATTTTGATTATTACATTAATATTATAAATGAAAAAAGTATATACTTTATTTTAGGGATTCATTTGAGGACTACTGGTGATATATTTGGATAATGATAATAAATTTGGAAAAAAGTTTTTGACACTGTATAATAGTCTAAAAAAGTATTCTCATTATATTTCGCCCATTGTATTGATGTTGGTTGTGAGTATAGTTACTTATTATCGTGTAATGATCCAAATGGAAATAGGGCCTATCTGGGATACTTGTGATTTTTTATCAAATGCTCTTTTGTTTGCTGGTCAAGGAACAGGATATGCTGATTTAACTAGGCCGCCATTTCTTTCGTTTTTAACTTCTTTGTTTTTTAGGTTGGGTTATGTTTCGCCAACTGTTATTTTTGCTTTGGATGGTGCTATCTTTGTATTTGGGGTTATTGGATTTTATTTACTCCTGAAAATACGTTTCAGTGATATGGAAAGCTTATTAGGCGCATTACTTTTTTCCACATTTCCCATTGTTTTATTATTCGCAGGTTTTGGTCTTACAGATGTTCCTAGTCTTTCGTTTTCTATATGGGCGATTTATTTCACGGTTTTGGCTGTTAAGAGGAATTCAAAGTTTTTTTATTTGGCTTTTCCATTTTTTGTGCTGGCATTTTTAACTAGATACGCCATAGCATTTGTCATATTTCCAATGTTGATTTATATTTTAATAAATAAAAGATTTGTTAAATATATCAGAGACATCTTAATTGGAATTTTTGTATCATTTCTATCCTTGATTCCATGTTTATTGTTTTTTTATTCAACATTTGGAAATCCTCTTTATCCTTTTTCTACATTTTTTGGTGTAACCACAACTTCATCACCAATCTCGTCGGAAAACTTTGCATATCACCCTAACTTATTTTATTTTATATTAAAATCTCCAGTGTACATTGGAACTGTAGGTTTTATATTTCTTCTCATCATTTTGTTTGGTTTTTTTATTTTTACATCTATCAAATTGAAAAAAGGAGATTTGAAGGTTAAAAATCATTTAAAATATTATTTTAATGTTAAAAATAACTTTACAAAGTTGAAAATTCTCATAATTCTACTATTAATTATAATATTTGTTGGAACATTTGGAAAGATAACTTACATGCTCAGTGAATTAATATTTTTTGCTTTGCTGTGGTTTTCATATGATCTCTTAAAAAACATTGATATAAAGAATATGGATTTAAACCTCCTTTTTTTGTCGTGGTTTATGGCATTTTTTATATTTCACAGTGTCTATGTAATGAAAGATGGAAGATATTTCCTTACAATGACTCCTGCTATTTCATACTTCTTAATTTTAGGATTAAGAGAAGTTTCAAATAAATTAACATTTGGTCTTAAGAATAAACATATAATTTTGTATTTATTTACGATATTTTTGCTTGGAATGATGTTGTTATCCACAACTTGCTACTTACTTGACCTTAAAAAACCACAATCTAATATTGAACTTATAAATGAAGACATGATTTCAGCAAGTCACTGGTTTGTAAATTATGATGCTGATTACAAGAATAAAACTATTTATTCAGATGAGTGGCCTTATACTGGTTGGTATTTGAAGATGCATATCGGAATGATGCCAATTTTTAGGGATAATCAAAAATTTTACTGTGGTGTAAAGGATTATTCATTTAACTCGAATGATAACACAGCATTTAACAATTATTTGGATGCTGAAAATGTTGATTATTACTTTTGTGTGAGAAAAGGATTAAATTTAACACATTATAAACCTATTAAACAGTTTGGGGATGTAGTTATATATAAGAAAAATTGATATAAGTTAAAAGGATTTAAGGGATAAGATTTCATTGAATTAATTGATTATTTTGGTAGTGGGGACTTTTTTTGGAAAATAAATGGACAAGGATTTCAGAAGTATTTAGGAACTACAAAGAAGTCTTCTTTTTGACTTTTTTATTATTAATAACCATCGTTATCACTTATTATCGTGTAATGATCCAAGTAAATTTAGGTCCTAATGAGGATACTTACACTTATCTGGCAAATGCTCTTGTGTTTGCTGGTCAAGGAACTGGATATGCGGATTTAACTAGGCCTCCTCTTCTTTCGTTTTTAACTTCTTTGTTTTTTAGGTTGGGTTATGTTTCGCCAACGGTTATTTTTGCTTTGGATGGTGCTATCTTTGTATTTGGGGTTATTGGATTTTATTTACTACTGAAAATACGTTTCAGTGATATGGAAAGTTTATTAGGTTCTCTCCTGTTTGTTACGTTCCCTGTTACTTTATCCTTTGTGGGTTTTGGGTTTACGGATATTCCTAGTCTTTCGTTTTCTATATGGGCGATTTATTTCACGGTTTTAGCTGTTAAAAAGAATTCAAAGTTTTTCTGTTTGGCATTTCCATTTTTGATGTTAACCTTTTTAGCTAGATATGCCTTAGCATTTGTCATATTTCCAATGATGCTTTACATTTTGATAAACAATAAACTTGTTAAAGATATCAAAGATATTATAATTGGAATCCTTTTATCAATTCTATTCATGATTCCAATTCTGCTGTTTTTTTATTCAAAATTCGGAAATCCTTTGTATCCGTTTTTCAATTTTTATGGTGCAACTGCAACTTCATTCCCGATTTCACCAGAAAATTTCTCATATAATCCGGACTTCTTTTATTTTTTATTCAGGATAATACCAGTTTATATTGGAATGGAAGGTGTTGCAGTTATCCTAGTGATCCTATTTGGAATTTTAATTTGTGGTATTAATAAATTTAAAAAACTTAAATGTGTGGATAAAAACAGATTTTTAAGAATTTTGAAGTTAGATAAAACTACAAAACTGAATTTAATACTGTCTTTGATACTTTTAGTTGTATTCATTAGTACATTAGGTAAATTGTCTTACATGTTCAGTGAATTTGTATTCTTTGCTTTTTCTTGGGGATTATATGAATTATTAAAAAGGTTTGATATAGAGAATATGGATTTTGATTTTCTATTTTTATTATGGTTTATGGCATTTTTTATATTTCACAGTGTTTATTTAATAAAAATTGATAGATACTTCCTTACAATGGTTCCTCCAGTATCTTACTTTCTAATTTTAGGTTTGAGTAAAGTTTCAGATAATTTAAGATGTAAAATTAAAGATAGGACTATGACCTTTAATCTTCTTGCTATTGTATTAATATTATTGATATTTTTTTCAGCAGCAGCTTATTTACCTTTACTTCAAAAGAATATTTATGGAATTAAAGCTGTAGATGAAGAAATGGATTCAGCAAGTCAGTGGCTTGTTAATTATGATCCAAATTACAAAAATAAAACGATTTATTCAGATAAATGGTCTGCGTTTGCTTGGTATTTAAAGATGGATGTAGGAAAGGTGCCCTTTTTTAAGGGCAATCAGAGGTTTTATAACGGTGTAAAAAATGAAGACATTAACATAAAAGATAATGCAGCATTTAACAGTTACCTGGAGAGTAATAATGTGGATTATTATTTCTGTGTGAGAAAAGGATTAAATTTAACACACTATAAACGTATTAAGCAGTTTGGAAATGTAATTATATATGAAAGATGTTAAACTTCGGGGTAGGCTACTATAATTTATCAAAAGATGGATATCATGCATTTAAAAGAAACTCTCAAAAGTCAAAGGACACTTAAAGTTATAATTTCTATATTAATACTCCTTTTTTTATTTAAATTCATAGATTTTAACTTACTCTTAAGCAGTTTAAAAAATTTAAATGCTTTATTCTTAATTGTTTTGACATTAATCCCTGTTAATATACTCTTGAGAGCTTGGAGATTAATGATAATTTTAAACAAAGATGGAAAACTTATTTCACTCAAGGACTCTTTTTATCTGAATCTTGCAGGCATAACCTTGAACCTTTTTTTACCTGCAAGCTCTGGAGATATTGCAAAATCGTACTATGGATACAAATGGCATGGTATTAAAGAGGAAATGTTGTCATCAAACATATTCGACAAATTCATGGCTCTTTTTTCTGTATTTTTTATAGGTACTTTAGCAGCGATTTTTCTTAAATTATATTTATTATCCCTTTTTTCATTATTTTTGACTTCATTACTTGTTTTCCTGCTTTTCTATCCCAAAATAATGCCCTGGAGCCTTTTAAATAAATTACTTTCAATTTTCCTTAAAATAAGATTAGATGAGAAAAAATTAGAATCTTCTTTTATGGTTTCTAATATAATTAAATTTAAAACATTTTGCATATCTCTGCTTGCTTGGATTATTTTATACTTCCAGTTCTATTTACTTTGCATGTCATTTTCTGTGGACATAACATTTTTCTATGTTTTGGCAGTTTCTCCATTGATGAATCTTGCCATACTGTTCCCCTTGACGTTTAATGGTTTGGGTACAAGTGAAGCAATGATTATGTACTTGTTTAGTTTAATTAATATATCACCAACTTTAGCGATTCTTGTTTCATTATTTTCACAAGTTGTGAATTCTGTAATACCCGGGTTATTTGGATTTTTGATAATTGTAAGAAAATAAAAATTGGTTAGGAATTGATATGAAAATTGGAGTTATAACCTCAGCGTATCCTGAATTTGAGGATGATCCTCATGGAATATTTGTGCATAGACTCATGAAAGAGATAAGTAAACAAGGGTATGATGTGAAAGTCATGGCACCTTATACAGGTGGTAAAACTGAATACCTGCTCGATGGAGTAAAGGTGGAACGTTTCCATTACTTTTATCCTAAACGATTCCAGAGGTTATGTGGCAGATCAGGTATGATAGATAATGTTAAAGAAGGATTTTTTGTAAAATTTCAGGTTTTAACATTTATTTTGTTTAATTTGGTGAATTCAGTAAGTAAACTTAAAGACAGAGATTTGATTCATGTTCATTGGTTGATACCTAATGGATTAGGGGCTTTAATTGTTAAAAAAATCTTTAAAATTCCTTACATAAGTACCATATATGGAGAGGAAGTTTACCTTTCTAAACGTTATAAAATCGACTTTATCCTTCGTAGTTTCATTAATAATTCAAACAGATCCGTAGCGATCAGTAAAGGAACGTTGGAAAGCTGTCTTAAAATTGGTCTTAAAACTGAAACATTCGATGTAATCCCTTTTGGAGTTGATACAGATTTTTTTAGACCTTTAAATATTAATAGAGATTTGAAAACCTTTCAAATACTGTCAGTTGGATATTTGATAGAAAGGAAGGGTTTTGAATATTTAATAAAAGCGATGCAAAATGTTTTAAAAAAATATGCAAATGTAAAATTAAAAATAGTTGGTTCTGGGCCATTGGAAGGAGATCTTAAAAGCCTTATTAATGATTTAAACTTGGATAAAAATGTTGAAATCCTTAAAAATGTTTCAGATGAAGAATTATTGAATTTGTACAACTCCTCAGATCTTTTTATATTACCCTCAATTGTGGATTCTCAAGGAAATACAGAAGGATTAGGTGTGGTTTTACTTGAGGCAATGGCCTGCAAGGTACCTGTTATTGGGTCAAATATTGGTGGAATACCAGATATAATTCAGGATGGTGAAACAGGGTTGCTTGTGCCTGAAAAGAATATATCCAAACTTTCTAAAGCTGTAATAAACTTAGTTGAAAATGAAAATTTTAGAAATAAACTTGCTAATGGAGGATATAACTTAGTTGAGGATAAATTCAATTGGAGAAAAATTGCACAGAGTTATATAAGTATATACACTCAAATTAGTAATAAATAAGTTTTAAAAATTAAAAATTGCATGTATTAAAGCTTTATAATGTGATTATATGAATCAAGAAGAGATATATGATAAGGTATGGCAGGACATAAGTGTAAAAAACCCAAGACCATTCCTTGAATATAAAATGGAGTTAATAAAAAAATTTTTTGTAGGAAAAAATAGTGGGAGAGCTTTAGATATTGGATGTGGAGATGGGTTTTTTACTTTTAATTTAATCAAACAAGGATATACTGTTGATGCTATGGATATCTCTTTGGAAGCCATTAAATCAACAAAGGATCGGCTTGAAAAGAGTGGACTGACTTCCTGTGTAAATTTATTCAATAAGAACATATTTGAATTTAAACCAAATGAAAAATATGATCTTATTTTATGTTTAGAAGTTTTAGAACACATAGAACAGGATACAAAGGCCTTAAAACAGATAAATGGTTGGCTTAATGATGGAGGAATACTAATTTTGAGCATGCCTCATAGACAAGATTTATGGAATTATTCTGATGAAGTTGGGGGTCATTGTAGAAGATATTCAAAAGAAGATGTGACTAATAAATTGAATTTAGCTAATTTTGAGGTTGAAGAAATATTTGATTATGGGTTCCCTTTCATCCGTTTTTTTGTCAATGGCTTTTGTGTACCATTTGCCAAAAAACAGAAATCACAAATTAACCCTCCAAAAAATAGTTTTTTTGCTAGAAAAGCGGGTCAAATATTAAGAAATTTATGTAAAATAGATACTCCTTTTATAAATAATGATAAAGGGATAAATTTAGTTGTTTTGGCAAAGAAATAATTATTCTTTAATTTTCTTTTTAAGTAGCTTATTCTCCTTTTGGATTATGTAAACTTCTCGTTTAAGCAAACTTATTTGTGTTGCAACAAATCCAAACATCAATATTTGTATTCCAGAAATTATCATAATGGCCATGAAAAGCATTAAGGGCCTTGTAGGATCAAGAGTACCCATTAAATATTGATAAAAGAGATATATGGCGCTTATTATTCCAATAAAACATAAAATAAAACCAACCACTCCGAATAACATCATCGGTTTTTCATGAAACGAAAATAAGACATGTGTAATGGTTTTTGCCTTGAATTTGAGTTTGGACTGTCCTAACTTTCTTCCTTCTAATACTGCTGGAACTTCTTTTATTCGAAAATGATTCGCATTAACCTTTGATAAAATTTCAAGGTTGATTTCTGTGCCATTTGATTCTAATTCCAATGAATCCAGAACTTCTTTTTTATATGCTCTTAAAACACTGGTTACTGTGCTTAAATCCCCTGGAATTGAAAACCCCACGAAAAGATTGGCCACTTTGCTTATGAATAATCTTACAAATGGAACATTTTTAACCGCACCACCTTCCATGTAAGGGGAACCAACAACCATATCAATGCTTTCATCATTTATCAATTCAGATGTTAGTTTAATGATATGATCTGCACTGTAACTGAGATCTGCATCGATTGTAACAACTATATCTCCAGTTGCGTTTTCAAAACCAGTTCTTAATGCTCTGCCCATACCCATATTCGTAGGATTCTGGAGAACACGCACCTTTTGGTTTTCAGATGAAAATTCTTTTAGTAGTTTGTAAGTGTTATCTTTGCTTCCATCGTTTACTGCAAGGATTTCATAGTTTTTGTAATCTTTTAAACTGTTATTAACTTCTTGAAGTGTTCTTTGAACATTGTCCTCTTCATTGTACATTGGAATTATCACAGAGATTTTCATAATAACTTGTTGGGAAATACTTATTATATATCCTTTTCTAAAGTAATTATATGAAAATTGCCACTATTCTTGGAACAAGGCCGGAAATAATTAAGTTTTCACCTTTAATTCCCCTTTTGGATCAAGAATTTACTCAAGTGCTGATCCATACGGGCCAACATTACTCTTACAGTATGGATAAAATATTTTTCGAAGATCTAAACCTCAGAAGCTGTGATTACACTTTGAATGTTGGATCAGGAAGTCACGCACAGCAAACTGGAGAAATGATGATCAAATTGGAGGAAGTATTACTCAGAGAGAAACCCGATTTAGTACTGGTTCAAGGAGATACAAATTCAACCCTTGCAGGAGCTTTAACTGCTTCAAAGCTTCAAATTAAGGTGGCACATGTTGAGGCGGGATGTAGGTCCTTTGACAAGAACATGCCTGAAGAGGTTAACAGAGTGGTGGTCGACCATTTATCTGACTTTTTATTTGCACCTGATGAAAATGCCTACGAAAATCTCATCAATGAAGGAATACCAAAAGAAAAAATTTACCTTGTTGGAAACACATCTGTTGATGCATGTTTAAGGGCTAAAGAACTGTTTAATAAGGAAAAACTTAAGGATTTTTCATTGATAAAGGAAAGTTATGCAGTTTTAACAATTCACAGACAAGAAAACACCTCTTCTGAGAAATTAAAAGAAATTATAAGTTCTATTAATACGATTTCTAATACAGTAAATGTTTTGTTCCCGGTTCATCTAAGAACAAAGGCCGTTATTGAATCAAATAAAATAAATTTAACTGAAAATGTTATATTAACAGATCCTATGGGTTACAAGGATTTTATGGGTTTGTTATCAAATTCAAAATTTGTTTTAACAGATTCTGGTGGGATACAGGAAGAAGCTGTGGTTTTAAATGTCCCTTGTCTAATTTTAAGGGACACAACTGAATGGATGCATTACGTGGACATGGGTAAAAATCTCCTTTTAGGAACAGAGCAAAGTGGGATTGTTGATTCTGTAACTGAACTCTTATCTGATGAGGAAAAGATAAGTGCAATGAAACGAGTAAAGGTTAATCTTAATGAGGGTGCACCCCTGAAAATCGTGAACACACTAAAAAAAGTAGCTTAAAAATTGATATACTAAATTTTATTCAAAGTTTTTAAATGTTTAGGAAGTGGTTTTATTTTTGCTGGTGCACCTATTGCAAGGAAGTGTGGTGGAACATCCCTTGTGACAATGGCTCCTGCAGCGACCATTGCACCCTCTCCAACTTCAACGTCAGATAAAAAAGTTGAATTAGCCCCTATTGAAGCACCCCTCCTAATTTTAGGGCCTTTCAGTTCGAAATCAATTCTTATAGGGTATTTATCATTTGTAAAACACGCACATGGACCTATAAAAACATAATCTTCTATAGAAGTGTTTGTGGGTATATACACATTGGATTGTATACTTACATTGCTTCCTATTGTACAATGTCCTTCTACAACAGAATTGGTTCCAATTAAAACATTGTCTCCAATTTCAGTTTTTTCACGTATTGTAACACCATGTCCGGTTCTAAAATTGTCCCCTATTTCTACATCGTTGTATATAACTGAATTTGAACGTATGAGTGCCTTTTTTCCTATCACAGGATTTTTAGATATCACTTTGTATTTTATGCCTATTTGTACATTTTCCTGAACTTCTGAGCTATCAATAGAACTAATTGTTTCTGATCCAGAAAATAAATTTTTAAACCTTTCCATATTCCAAGTCCTTGATCTTTTATTTATAGATGGCATTTTTACCTCAATTAAATGGCATTAATAAAATTTTAAATTTCGAACTATTATTATGATATTTATTACTAATTTATTTATCTATGTTGATTTTATATTTTTTTAGTTTTTTGACAGTATTAAATTATGAAATCTTTAGGGTTGTTTTTTTAATATGTCAATCTATACTATTGATTATTAATGGTGATATCCTTGTGAAACTTTAATGTCTTTTTCAGTTTAGGTGACACAAATTCTAATATTGCAAAATTCAGATCAATAATTTAACAGTATATGGCATTTTTTGCATAATCTAATTTATTATCTAATAAAATCAGTATGATATCCCCATTCATACGTATTCTGTCTTATGGATTTAGGGATTGTAAAATTTGTATATTTGGTCCTGTGTATATCACAAGTTTTTTTTATTGTTGAATTGTTTCATGGATACTAAAAAAATAAGGATATTAACTGGTTTTTGGCATTCCACTTACAACCCTTAGTTGCGGTACCTTTAGTTTACATCCTCATTCGGACCGTGTTTATTATAAATTACATTTTTCAAGATGAAAAGCATTTGTATCTTATTTAAAGGCCTTATGGACACACAGGGGTTCTAAAATAGTCAAGGTTATGGAATAATAAGAGATTGAAATTAGTAACTTTATTAATACTTCTTCTTCGTTTTGGAGAAGATTTAGAGTCTTTTCACACTAATTATGGTCTTTTTATCAGTTAATATGGAAATATGGATATCATAATTTAAATTGAAAAGTTCAATGAGGTATTAAATTAAAAGTAAAATATTTTGTTTGAAAAAAATGTTTGAAAGGAAACTTTTAAATTTATATTTAATTTTTTAAGATTAAAAATAAAACGGTAGCTTTTTAACAAAAGCTTTAAGGAGGAATAGTTTAATATCCTATAATATTATTCATATGATGTCTTGGTGAGGTTATTGAAAGATTTAAGTTGGTCCAAATTTTTAAAGTTATTGAATGAAAGTTCCTTTTTGTTCACGTTGATCCTCTTAATAATAATTACAGTTGCAGTGACTGCTTATAAAATTAAGATCCAGATGGAAATAGGTTTGATGTGGGATGCCTTTTCCTTTTTAACAAATGCACAGTTCTTTGCAGGTCATGGTTTTCACATAGAGTTGATACGACCAGTTTTTCTATCCTTTGTTTCATCATTGTTATTCAGAATGGGTTATGTGTCCACAGTTACCATCTCCATAGTGGATGGTGCATTTTTTGTTTTAGGAGTTATTGGACTTTTCTTGCTTTTAAAACAGCGGTTCAATGATCTTCAAAGCCTTTTAGGATCTCTGATCTTCATATCCTTTCCAGTGGTACTCTTATGGGTTGGAGTTGGATACACTGATATTGCAAGTACGTCACTTTCAATTTGGGCTTTGTATTTCACAGTGCTTGCAGTTAAAAAGAATCCTAAGTTCTTCTATTCGGTATTTCCCTTGTTGATGCTGACATTTTTAACGCGTTTTCCTGCAGCAATTACAATTTTTCCAATCCTATTTTACGTATTAATAAATAGAAGTTATATTAAAAATTTAAAGGAAATTTCCATTGGAATTGGAATATCTTTAATCATAATAACACCTGTCTTAATTTTCTGGTACAAAATGATGGGAAATCCATTTTTACCAGTTTTAGGGACATACTCAGCTACTAGGGGCTCTTCTGTGAATTGGTTCTCTTACAACCTTGATCCATTTTACTACGTTAAAAATGCCTTTTATTGTTTCTTGAACATGAACTTCTTGAATAATCCTTCACTGAGTGTCTTCATTTCTTTCATATTACTTGAAATAGTTATAATTTACTCAATTGTAATGGGGCTTGTTATTTATTTACACAAGATATCAAGGATCAAAAGGAATGGATTAAAAAATTCAGAAAATCCCCTAAAATCTATAAAAACAAAAATAAAGGGTTTAATGCTTTTTGCATTAGCTTTGATCTTTATTTTTTCAATAAACAAAGTAAATTATCTTCTATCAGATGTTTTATTCATTATTTTAATGTATTTTGTCTACAAAATCCTTAAGAATGATGAACTAAAGTTTTTGGATATCGACTTTTTAGTGCTCACATGGTTAATTTCTTACCTGATATTCAGCAGTGTTTTTCAAATTAAGGTTTGCAGGTACTTCATTCCAATGGCACCTGCTGTAGCTTACTTCATGACCCTTGGAATAACTGAATTTTTCAGCAAGATAAATTTTAAAATCAAAAAAACCCATTTAAGTTCTATTTTAACTTTAGCTTTAATGGTAGTATTTTCAGTGTTTACAGGGGCGTATCTGTATCATATAGGACATGATCCATTGGCCAATGGATCAAATTTCAATTTAAGTCATGGAAAATTTGAGATTACAAGTGAACATTACGATGGGGAACTTTACTACGAAACTTACAACACAACTGAACTAAAAACAGTTTCTAACTGGCTTGAAAGTTACGATCCAAACTACAAAAGTAAAATTATTTACTCAGATTATTTCGGGCCGCATCTTTCATGGTACTTAAAAACCCATGTAAGAGTTATAATGATCAATGATACAGGAGACTACTTAAACAATGAACTGAAAAATCAAAAAGCAGATTATTACATCAGCATGCTTTATAAGATAAAGCTCAAGGATTATAGTAAAATAAAGATTTTCCCAACGAAATTTGGGGATATAACTGTTTATAAACGGCTTGATGAATAGATCCTTAATAGTGGTTAAATGTTTAAAAGGCAAACTGTTCTGATCTTTGTAATTATCTTGATCATATTCTCGCTTGGATTTAGTCTTAGACTGGAATCAACCAACTTATCTGGGATTCCAACTGATGAAAAGGTTTACTATCAAGATCAAAATGGCCTTCCCTACATGTACGACATGGACTCCTACTACAACTACAGACTAACTAAAAACTACCTAAACCATGGCTATTTGGGAGATACTAAAGTAAATGGTACTGAATGGGATTTTCATTCCTATGCTCCATCTGGAGTTCCAATGGATTATCCTCCACTCATAGTTTACTTAACTGCATTCATATACAAATTTTTTAATCTGTTTGCAGATGTGCCTTTGATGGTAATTTGCTTCTGGCTGCCGGCATTTATCGCACCTATTGGTGGTGTGGTTGCTTATTTGTTTGTCAGGAGGTTTACAAATGAATACGGTGCTGTTGCTGCAGGAGTACTAACTGTAATAGCACCTTTTTATTTTATGAGGACTGTTCCTGGCTGGTTTGACACGGACATGTTCAACTTAATATTTCCACTCCTAATCGTCTGGTTTTTTGTGGAAGCCCTGAAGAGTAAAGACATTAAAATGAAGGGCATTTTTGCATCATTATCAGCATTTTTCATGGTCCTTTTTGCAATGGCATGGAACGGCTGGCAATACCTATTTTACGTCCTTGTTTTATTCAGTATTTTTTACGGATTGTTCCGCAAGGTTAGGGGAAAAAACGTTAAAAATTTTTTGTTGGTTGCCTTAACATTTTTCCCAATTTCAGCAGTGTTAATATACATTTTCACAGGATTTTTCAATGTTTTAAATTTTATTTTAGGTCCTAAGGAACTTCTAAGTATTTTCAGTACCAATGGGCTATGGGCACCATGGCCTGATGTTTATGTATTGATATCTGAGCTTCAACCTCCTTCAGCAGTCGATTTAGTCTCAGGAGTTGGCCCTGCAGTATTTATTCTGGGCATTATTGGAATTCTGGTCATTTCAATGGTTTTAAGAAGTAAAAAACTCCATGAAAATTACCTGAATCAGTTGAACTGGGCTGTGTTCTCACTCCTTGTTTTGTGGACTGTAACCGGATTTTTAACACTTATAAAAGGTATTAGATTCTTATTAATGGTTATTCCACCTTTAACAATAATTACTGGACTTTGCATTGGTTTTTGTGCAGATTTTCTAGAGATTCACAGCAAAAAAAATTTTAAACGTTTTGCAATGATTTTTATATTGATCTTAATAACTTTACCTTCGGTTGTGGTAATAAATGATAATCTTTCCAGCTTAACTCCCCGTATGAATGATGATATGTGGAATGCAGGAGTCTGGATCCACAACAACACACAAAACGATACTGTGGTTGTAGCCAGCTGGATGTACGGCCACTTCTTCACGGCTATATCGGACCGTCCAACATCCATCGATGGAAGATTAGCTTACGTTGAAACCATGCCCGTTCGAGATTATGATGTTGCATTTACATTTGGAGATAAATCTCCAAGCACATCGAGGGAGTACTGGATAGACAAAGCCTACACAACCGACAATGAAACCTTGGCACTGGGTATTTTAAGGATGATCACCACAACTGGTGATGCAGGCTACTTAAATTTGGATAATTACACCCAAAACACTACAAAAACCATTGAAATATTAAATAACATATTGGGTGTTGATAAAAATACTGCAAAAAACCTGCTCATTGAAAATTATGGCCTAAAACCTGATCAAGCAGATAATGTTTTAAGATATACTCATCCCAACAACCCACGTCCATTTGTAATTGTAACTGATAATTCCATGATAAACAAAGGTTACTGGACCTTTTATTTTGGTTCTTGGGACTTCAATAAGTTAAGTGGTAACTGTACCTACTCCTACGGAACCATCCATGAAACTGGTAATATTTTAACTACAGATGATGGAATCACAATGGACCTGCAAACTGGTAATTTAACCTGGAACAACCATGTACCCTACTCAGTTACAGTGGTTTCTAAGGGTACCCTTAAAAATGATTATCTTGATAAAAACAGTGATTTCTGTGTGATTATTAACAGAGATACCAATAGATCCGTTGTTTTGGACAGGCAGTACGAAAATTCATTGTTCTCAAGACTGGTTGTGGAAAAGCAGGATACCAAATATTTTAAAGCTGTTTATGAAAATAACAATGTAATAGTCTGGGAATCTAAATACTGATTATTAGGGGAGCACAATGTCCAAAAAGAAATTAGCAATTACAATTACAATAATTTCCATAATATTCCTAGTTGGATTTATTTTGAGGGTGGAATCAACTCACCTTTATGGAATTTCCTCTGATGAAAAGGCATACTACCAGGATCAAAATGGCCTTCCCTACATGTACGAACCAGATTCCTACTACAACTACAGGCTGACCAAGAACTACCTGGAACATGGGTACATGGGGGATGTTAAAGTGAATGGTACTGAATGGGATTTTCATTCCTACGCCCCATCAGGGGTTCCAATGGATTACCCTCCCCTCATAGTTTATCTTGCAGCATTAATTTATAAATTCATAAATCTTTTTGCATCTGTTCCCCTTTTGGTTGTCTGTTTTTGGCTGCCAGCCTTCATGGGTCCACTTGCAGGGGTAGTGGCTTATCTATTCGTTAAAAAGTACACCAACAATTATGGGGCAGCAGCCGCAGGTATTCTAGCAGTCACAGCTCCATTATACTTCTTCAGAACTGTCCCTGGATGGTTCGACACCGACATGTTCAATGTGTTTTTCCCAATTCTTGTCACATGGCTCTTCGTTGAAGCAGTAACCCTTAAAAAAATCAAGAATCAGATCGTACTTGCAATTTCAGCTGCATTTGCAATGTTTCTGTTTGCACTCGCATGGAACGGTTGGCAGTACCAATTCTACATACTCGTGTTATTCACATCTCTTTACATTTTATGGGGAAAAATAAGGGGTATGAATGTTAAAAATTGTTTTTATGTTCTTTTAACATTTTTTGCAGTTACAACCTTGTTGGTGGGAGTTTTTGCAGGATTTTTAGATTTAATAAACCTTTTTGAAAGTCCAGTAACTCTAATTGGGATGAAGAGTGGGCAGGGACTCTGGGCACCGTGGCCTAATGTTTACGTCTCCGTTTCAGAACTTGGAAAACCTTCCTTTTATGAGGTGGTTTCTCAAGTGGGAATGACCTTTTTCATGTCTATTCTAGGTTTTTTATGGATGTTGAGAATTTTAATGAATAAAAAGTTTAAAAAACAGTATCTAAGTAAGATGTCCAATTTTATCTATTTATTATTGCTCTTTTGGACTTTAATGGGTGCAATAGCCCTTCAACAAGGTTACAGATTCATAATGCTTTTGATACCTCCAATGGTATTAAGTTCAGGAATTCTTGTTGGAATAATCGTTGAATATTCGAAAATCCTTAAAAAAAGTGAAAGATTCCCTATTTTTAAGGATAAAACCTACTTGTTCCATGTTTTAGCATTGTTGATCCTGTTTGTGGTATCCATCACTTCAGTAGTTCTTGTCTTTAATAATTTTGATGTATTGACTCCGGTTCCTAATGATGATATGTGGGATTCTGCAGTTTGGATCAATAACAATACATCTAATGACACGATCATTATTTCAAACTGGGGTTATGGACATGTTTTCACAGCTATTGCTGATCGTCCTGTTTCCTTTGATGGGAGAACAGCCTACATTGAAACTCTGCCCTTAAGGCAATTTGACAGTTCTTATAAATTTGGAAGTGAATCTCCAAGTACCTCACGGGAATGCTGGATAGATCATGCCTTTGCAACAGATAATCAAACACTTTCTGTTGGCATATTCCGGATGATAACTACAAGCGGAGATATGGCTTATATAACCTTGGATAAATACACAAAAAATACAACCCAGAGTGTTGAAATATTAAACAGCATACTTGGAGTTAATGAAGAAACAGCAAGATCGATACTCATAAACAATTACAGTTTAAATGAAAAACAGGCCGATGATATACTTCAATACACCCATCCAATTCATCCACGACCTTTTGTAATTGTAACCTCGTTAACAGATTTGAATAGAGGAGTTGCCATATTTAAATTTGGAAACTGGAACTTCAATGAAGCTAAAGAAGGTAACTGCATCTACTCAACAGGCAACTTTCTTATAAAAGGAAACACTTTAAATTCAGATAACGGAGTTGCTATGAACCTTAAAACAGGGGACGTAAAATGGAATGGAAAACATCCATATTCACTAATCTCAGTTGAGAATGGCACCCTAAAAAAACAAAAAATAGATAAAAGCAGTGAATTTTCTATTGCAGTATTATGGAATAGAAATAGGACTGTTGTTATTGACAAAACTCTTGAAAATTCCATGTTCATGAAATTATGGGTTGAAAACAGTAACGAAACAATATTTAAACCTATCTATAGAAAAGGTGCAGTTACTGTATGGCAATACAAATAAAAACATGCAGATATTCAATTAAATAACTCAGAGGATACGTATGTCAAAAAAGGAGCTACTAATAATTTTTTTCTCTTTATTCATAATCTTTGCCTTAGGTTTCACCCTCAGGGTAGAATCAGTTCATTTAACTGGTATTCCATCAAATGAGAAGGCCTACTATCAAGATCAAAACGATCTTCCCTACATGTACGATATGGACTCCTACTACAACTACAGGTTGACAAAGAACTACCTCAACCATGGTTATTTAGGAGACACAAAAGTAAATGGTACTGAATGGGATTTTCATTCCTATGCTCCATCAGGCGTTCCAATGGATTACCCTCCATTCCTAGTTTACCTCACTGCATTCATCTACAAATTCATAAACCTGTTTACAGCTGTACCTCTTTTATCAGTCTGTTTCTGGTTGCCTGCATTCTTCGCCCCACTTGCAGGGGTGGTTGCATATCTATTCACACGCAGGTTCACAAACAACTACGGTGCATTTGCTGCAGGAATACTAACGGTTGCAGCACCATTTTATTTCATAAGAACAGTACCTGCATGGTTTGACACAGACATGTTCAACGTTTTCTTCCCCCTTCTTGTAACGTGGCTTTTTATTGAAGCAGTTCAAAGTGAAGATAGAAGGCTGAGGATGTTGTACTCAGTTCTTGCAGCGTTTTCCATGTTGATCTTTTCAATGGCATGGAATGGATGGCAGTACCAATTTTATATACTGATAGTATTCTCAGTAGTTTACACAGTTTGGAGAAGATTGAAAGGGGAACCTGTTAAGGACTTTATTACCATATTCGGTATTTTTTCAATTCTAACCCTTCTAATGGTTGGTTTAGTAACCGGATTTTTAAATGTTATTAAGTTCTTCATGGGTCCCATTGAGCTTATTGGTTTATCAAGTGCTCAGGGCCCATGGGCCCCATGGCCAGATATATACATGTCAGTATCAGAACTTGGAATTCCATCATTCTCTGAAGTAGTGACGGGAGTGGGTATTTCATTCCTTGTTGGTATCTTCGGATTTTTCTGGATACCAAGGGTTCTACTGGATAAAAAACTTAAAGAACAATTTTTAAGTAGAATGACATGGTTCTTTTATTTGTTATTAGTATCATGGACAGTTGTGGGATTTTTTTCACTTACAAAGGGTGCAAGATTTATAATACTCCTCATACCCCCACTCGTTATAAGCTCAGGGATAATGGTGGGTCTGGCAGTTGACTATCTGTCCTTACTTAAAAAAAGTGAACGTTTCAACTTATTACAAAGAAATAAAACGTATATAACCCTAATTTCCCTGTGCATAGTGCTGCTTCTTACCCTACCTGCAGTTTTCAACACCTGTGAAACCATGAAAATATTACAACCCCTTGCAAATGATGATATTTGGAATGCAGCAACCTGGATAAACAGTAACACTCCTAACGATACAGTTATAATTACAGATTGGAGTTATGGGCATTTATTTTCTGGAGTAGCGGATCGTCCTGTTGTTTTTGATGGGAGAACTGCTTACGTTGAAACATTGCCTTCAAGGCAGTTTGACCGCGCATATCCATATGGAAGCAAATCTCCAAGTACTTCAAGAGAATACTGGATATCCCGGGCTTTTTCAACAACCAATGAAAGTTTATCATACGGTATCTTTAGAATGATTGCAACAAGTGGTGACATGGGTTATATAACACTGGACAAGTACACCAAGAACACTACAGAGAGTGCTGAAATTCTTAATAACATCTTAGGGCTTGATAAAAACTCTGCAAAGAATGTACTGATGGATGAATACAACCTGAGTGATGAATCTGCAGAAGATGTTTTGAATTACACACATCCCAACAACCCAAGACACTTCGTTGTTGTGAACGTTGATCTAAAGGGATCATGGTACTTCAAGTTTGGAACATGGGATTTCAGTAAGATGCAGATTGGAAATTACACGTATTCACATGGAAACTTGAATGCATCACGAAATTATTTTACAAGTGATGGTAATTTAACCCTGGACCCTAAAACTGGTGCTGTGACTTGGAATAATCAAACACCGTACTGTGTGATCACCATAAAGAATGGAATGATTGATAAACATTACTTAAACAAAAATAGTAACATGTGTGTTTTACTTCAGATGGACATTAAGAAGTACGCAGTTATGGACAAAAAATTTGAAAATTCAGTTTTCACAAAGCTGGTGGTTGAAAGGAGTAATTCCACTTATTTCAAGTCTATCTATGAGAATGATGATGTTTCGGTGTGGGCACCTAAATCCAGTTAAAAAACAACAAATTCTCAAATTAAATCTTTTTTTTTCATTAAATGATAAAATGAGTTTTTTTTAGAAATAGAATATATAAAAAATATTTTAAAAAGAAAAAGTTTTGTGGAAGTTTTTACATTTTTCCGATGGCGCTGTTTCTTGCAGTGTTCACAACGTCTGTTATGTTTCCTGCAACTGAATTTGATATGCTGAATATGTATTGTCCCGCTACGATTACGATTACGAGTATGGCGCCTATGAGTAGTATCATTTCGGCGCTTATTTGTGCTTTTTCATCGGATAACATGAACTTCCACGTTTTAGTAAATTTTTATGTTTAGGCCTTTATTCATCCGCTTGTTGCGCATGCTCTTACTTGTTGTGTGTCCTGAGCAGAGTTAAGGTTCATGTTACTGAAGTACTGTTTGTATATAAGGAGTGCAATTATAGCTATAACGATTACTCCACCAAACAATAAAATATATTCTGCTGCTCCCTGTCCTGCTTCGTCTTTAACAAAGTTCATATTTTTTACCTCCCTGAAAATTGACAATAGTCTTTATATTTTAATCTCATATATATTTTTTTTAAGATTAAAGGGTAATAGAAACATTCAAAGCTTTATTAAGACTATTCCGTGATTTAGGTGTAGTATATATCTAAAAATAATTAATAATAGTTAATTGTTCTTTTTGTTGATCTTAGATCCTATAAAAAAGTAGTTTAAATTTTTTTTATTAAGAAAAATAAGTATTCCTATGCTAATATTTTAAAAAGAAAAAGTTTTGTGGAAGTTTTTACATTTTTCCGATGGCGCTGTTTCTTGCAGTGTTCACAACGTCTGTTATGTTTCCTGCAACTGAATTTGATATGCTGAATATGTATTGTCCCGCTACGATTACGATTACGAGTATGGCGCCTATGAGTAGTATCATTTCGGCGCTTATTTGTGCTTTTTCATCGGATAACATGAACTTCCACGTTTTAGTAAATTTTTATGTTTAGACCTTTATTCATACGCTTGTTGCGCATGCTCTTACTTGTGCTGTGTCCTGAGCAGAGTTAAGGTTCATTTTCTGGAAGTACTGTTTGTATATAAGGAGTGCAACTATAGCTATAACGATTACTCCACCAAACAATAAAATGTATTCTGCTGCTCCCTGTCCTGCTTCGTCTTTAACAAAGTTCATATTTTTTACCTCCCTTAGTATAACTAACATGTTCTTTTATAATAGTAGTCCTATATATATTTTGTTCTTTGGAATTCCTCATATTTCTGCGTTATGACTCATTTCAATCTATATCCTCGAGAAGATGTGTGATAAAGAGTCATAACTCTCTTTTCACTCACTCAATCTTAATTTATATATAGTGTGTTGTGCATATTATCACATAAAAAAGATAAAGTGTAATTCATATGCCTAAAAATTATAATCTAAAAGAATTGATCCTCCAGCTTTTAAGTGATGGGGAACTATCCAAAAAGGAGCTTATGACGGAGATCAGAAGGGAATCTGACAATCCTGTATCTGATAAAACCATAAACGAATCCCTCATGACTCTTTTGAAGGATGAGAAGATATACATAATCGGCTACGATTTTGATGTCTACGAAGGTGTGAAGAGGATACAATCCATAAGACCCGAAGGAGTTATCTTCGGAAAGTTGAAGAAGGACTTCGTTGAAATAGACAACTTAATCAAACAACTGGAAAGCTCTGATGTGGATGAGGTTAAGGAATCCTCCTACAAACTTAAAAGGTTGTTTAGAAAGAAACTGGAATTAGTTAAAAATGAGGAACTTTCAAAACTCATTGACGAGGATGTGGACAGTCTCTTCAACAGAACCCTTTACTACATAAACACCCAGAAGGAAGAGCAGAAGAGGATCTTAAAGAACAAGTTTGCCTGGAGTTTGAGTACAGGTAAGGGTTCTAATAAACTCTTTGAGGATATCATAAAGTACACAGTATCCCATTGATCCTGTTAATCAAATAATGAAAAATGTCTTTTTTTCAAAGAATAAAAGGATTAAAATCATGTTAAATGGCTAAAATAAAAGATTTAATCCTTTACCAAATAAAATTAGCCACTTTTTGTACAAGCTCGAACAGTATTAAGGTCATCTCCTGCATTAAAAGGAACTCCCTTTTTGAAATACTCTTTGTACATCAGAAGTGCCATTATCGATATAACAATTACTCCACCAAACAACAAAAGGTATTCTGCTGCGCCCTGTCCACTTTCATCCCCTAAAATGGTCCTATTTACTATCATATCCCAAACCCCTTAACGATACAACAACCTGATTTCTACAATATTATTTATACTGTTATTTATATGATTAAATCTAAACCTCATAGTAATTATACTTTTATATAGATATCCATTCATAGAGTTCTTTTAGACATCTACAAAAGTATCACAGGATTGTATGTCAAAGTATCGTGTTTCACCATACCATCAAGGATGTCAGTTAGGGAGGTTCAGTTTCATGAAGGTACTCATCATACCGTGCGGCATAGGCATGGGTCATGCCTCAAGATGCACAGCAATTGCAGAAAAGCTCATGGAAAAGGGGGTTGAAGTTCTCTTTGCAAGCTACGGCTCCGGCTATGAGATGCTCAAGGAATACAGGAAGTATGAAACTGTGAAACTCCCGGATCTGAAGTTCTACGGTGGGGAGGGAGAACTGGATATCAAGGACACTGCAAAGAAATCCATAGACACCCCATTCATATTCCTTAAGAGCATATACAGTGAATCAAAGGTTATAAAGGATTTTAAACCTGATATAATTGTGGCAGATTCCCATTACTCAGTTCCAATAACAGCCAAGGTACTTGGAGTACCCTGTGTGCTGGTGGCAAACGAGCTGACCTTCAACTTCTCTGACATCTACCCCCAGGACAAGACAGTGGAGTACCTTGAAAACGGACTTGAAAGATTCATAAAGGATGTTTCACGACTCTGCAGGGCAATAATCGTGCCTGATGTTCCCGAGTCAATTAAAATACCGGCTAAAATAGAGGATAAGGTGTTTCATGTGGGTCCACTTCTCAAGGAGGATCCAGCCCATATTCCAGGTAAAGATGAACTCAGAAGGAAGTTCGGCTTCAATGAGGAGGATAAAATCGTTCTCGTGACTGTGGGTGGCAGTGAATTTGGACTGGGACTCCTGAAGATCGTCTGCAGGGCATGGGATCTCATGGACTGTGACAGGATCATCATGGTAACAGGGCCCCAGATATCCCAGGATTTCATACCTGACTGTGATAAGATACTTAAGAAGACCTTCCTTGAAGATATGATGGAATGGATGAAGCTTTCAGATATTGTGATAAGTCTTGCAGGCCACACAACCTCAATGGAGATAACAGCACTGGGCATTCCCAACATCATAGTTCCAATAGACAACCATCCAGAACAGCTGAAAAATGCAGCACACGTTAAAAAATATGGAATATCACTTATAAGGGACATGAAGGAGTTGACTCCTGAGGGAATTGCAGACGATGTTAACAGACTCCTGAGGGATGAAAACTTGAAGGTTAGGGCAGAAAAAACCATCCAAACATTCTCAAGGTACAGTGGAACTGAGGATTCAGTGGAGATCATAATGGAACATGCCCGTGATAATGGGGAACCTTTATAAATCCAAAGGGCATAGGTAATATCATATTGGAGGTATAAGATGATCAATTTACTCGTTACAGTTTTTGGGGGGCTGTTGGCTGTTGGTGGACTTTATTTAATGTACCTAGGATTTGCAACACCACCAAGTTTTCTATTTTTCTTTGCTGGACTTTGTTGTTTTGTTTTAGGATTCCTTATTGTGATAATGTTCGCCAGCAGAGTAAATCTTTCAAAACCCAAAAAACAGGCAACCCCAAGAAAAGCTCCTGTAAAAAAACCGGAAAAGCTGTTTAAAGACCAAGACAAAAAGGTAGTTCTTGAAGAGATAACCAAAAACATCAAAACTGAAAGCCCTAAAAAACCTTCGCCAGTGAAACCTAAACCTGCAGTAAAACCTATAACTGCAGACAAGCCTGCTGCTAAAGCTAAACCTGATGTTAAACCCAAGGCTGCAGACAAGCCTGAGGTTAAACCTAAACCTGCAGTGAGGAAACCAATAAAACCAGCTAAAAAGGCTAAACCTGAAGAAAGGGCAGACCCATCAAATCAGCCCTACATGAAGCGGGCTGCAGAGGCATCTAAAACCAAGGAAGCAATGGAAAAAACAGGTGACCCTGCATTTAAACCAGTCAAGCATGCTAAAAAAGATACAGAAGTACCTGGGCCAGTACCTGTTAAAAAATCTTCAGAGGCACCTAAAACGGAAGTGGGTAAAATAAAACCTGTACCTAAGATGGATAAAGTTAAACCAACACCAAAACCTCAGGTTAAACCTAAATCTGTAGTTAAACCACAGGTTAAATCGGTACCTGCCAAGAACCTGAAACCCCACAAATCAAGGATCCACAGATCAAAGAAGGAAGAAGAGGATGATGAATTTGTTAAAAACAGGCTCAACCGTTTGAAACAGAATTACATCCAGAATGCAAAGGATCTTGAAAGTCTCATTGATGAGAGACTGGATTCCTTCAAGGGCACCCTTGACCAGTTAAAATCTGAATCCCAGGAACCCAGCATCATCTGGTCCTTCGATGCCAGTGATGTTCAGGATGCACTGAAGGAAACCATCTCCAAATCTGAAAAGAGGATACTGATGATGTACCCCTGGGTCAGGAACATAGATGTTTCTGTTTTAAAGAAGTTCATGGACACAGAAAGCAGGATGATCATCCAGGAAGCAAGTCTTGATGACGAAACATCTGTGGAACTCATAAAACTCCTCCTGGACAACGATGTCAGCATAAGAACCATGCCCCACGTGCACACAGTTGCAGTTGTCTCAGATGAATCAAATGGTCTCATAATCTCCACAGACCCTATCTATGAAAGCTTTGAGGTTGGAGTTGTCTACAAGGACCAGAAATCCATAGAAGAAATCGAAAGACTCTTTGAAGATGCCTGGAGCATTTCAAAGAACATAAACCTGGAGAAAAAACAATGATGATACGGTGGCTTGGACACTCTGCATTCCAGATCGTAACTGACAACAACCTGAAAATACTCGTGGATCCCTTCATAAGCAACAACCCCTCATGTTTTGTGGAGGTTGAAGAACTGAAGGCAGATATCATCTGTGTTACACACGGCCATGCAGATCACTTCGGAGATACCATGGAACTTGCAAACAGAACAGGTGCACTGGTGGTCTGCAACCATGAAGTATCCATCTACCTATCCAAACAGGGCTTTGAAACCCTTGGAATGAACATAGGTGGAACAGTTGAGGTTGAGGACATCAAGATAACCATGGTCAACGCAGAACACTCCTCAGATATGGACTTCATAGAGGAGGTCTGTGCAGGTGGAAGTGCAGCAGGATTTATAATAGAACTTGAAAATGGCAGGAAGATCTACCATGCAGGGGACACAGGAATCTTCTCAGATATGAAGGCAGTTATAAACCACATATACAGTCCAGACATAGCCATGCTACCTATAGGTGACAGATACACAATGGGGCCATTTGAAGCAGCAATAGCTGCAGAATGGTTGAATCCAGAGGTGATCCTTCCAATGCACTACAACACCTACCCTGCAATTGAACAAAACCCCCTAGAATTCACGGACATGGTCCGTTCATCCAATCCAAAGGTTAAGGTTGTAACACTTCAACCCGGTGAAAGCTACCAAGAGTGATAAAGTGATAAGTATGCGGAAATTCTTCAGAAGAAAATTCTTCCAGGACATTCTGGACAAACTAATGGGAAAGGAAAGGAAACTCAAAATAGGATTCTACGGTCACCCAAATTCTGGTAAAACCACACTTGCCAATACCATGTCAAACGACTGGGTGGGAAAGCCCATAGGTCTTGTTTCAGAGATTCCACACGAAACAAGGAAGGTCTGCCGTCAGGAACAGGTCACAATAAAACAGGACGGAGTTGAACTGGACTTCGACATAGTGGACACACCAGGTATTGCAACCAAGATAGACTACAAGAACTTCCTGGAATTTGGACTCTCAGAGGCAGAGGCCAAGGAAAGGGCTAAGGAAGCAACCAAGGGAATAATAGAGGCAATAAAATGGTTGGATGATGTTACAGGTGTTCTTCTGGTTGTGGATGCAACCAAGGATCCACTGACCCAGGCCAACATAACCATCATAGGAAACCTTGAAGCCCGTAAAATACCCTTCGTGATAGTTGCCAACAAGATAGACCTTCCAGAATCATCCCCAGAACGTATATTCTCTGTATTCCCACAGCACAAGGTTGTGCCAATCTCAGCACTCCACGGTGAGAACACAGGGGACCTTTACCAGGCAATGGTGGAAACCTTCAGATAAAAACTCTTCGAGGTCAATAAAATGGATGATGTTAATATAAATGCTCTAAAAATGGATTTTCTATCCTCAGATGCACTCACATCCCACACGAGCATGGAAAAAGTATCCATGATAGTGGATAAAGTGAAAAATGGAGATCTTGTTGTGATAGAAGGGGGACTGGCCCCTGAAGAGGAAGCTGAACTCATAGAAACCACCATGAGGGAGATAGATGTTGAAAACTTCATGGGAATCGACATATACACCCTGGAAAAGGATGAAAAATCATTCTTCGGACTTTCAAAGCGTAAAACCATAGGCATAACCATAATAGGTCCTGCAAATGTTATGAAAACGGTTAAGAAGCGGTCCAATTTCCTTTCAATGATCGCGAATCTGGGTGATGCAGATGCATCGATGCATTAAATGCGGTGCAGAATACGAGGAAGACTCCAAAGACCTTATAATGAATGGATGCCCAGAATGCGGTAGTAAATACTTTGAGTACCGGCAAAAGGGTAAGGTCAAAGAGATCCATGAGATAAATGGAGATTCTGTTGAGACCATAATGGTCAGGGACAATGGTATCTACGAGGTGGATCTGCCATCCCTCATGAAGGAGGATTCCATAATAATCTCTGATGAGGAGGGAAAGTACCTCATAGACATCAATTTTCTTCTTAAAAAGCAGATGAAGGATAAGGAGAAGCTTTAGAAGATTTACATTATTAAATCTTTTTATTTTCGTTATTTTTTTATTTAAATTAATTTTAAATCTAACTTAAAAACTAATTTCAAAAGCTGATTTTAGAATAAATATGGTCTGAGGATTTAGATATTAACTTTAAACCCATATTTTGGACAAAAAAATAAAAAAAGAAAAGGGGAACATTATTTTTTTTTAGGTGTGCCTGTTTCTGGCATCGCCACGGTGTTGCCTGCTGCATACTTGTGCTACAGATCACTTCAACATTTTTTTAAAAATCAGTTGATCCCACTTGATAATTCAATCCATTAAACAATTAAATCCTATTTTTTATGTTTATATGTTTCTAATTATTCTAATTTTGATTATTTTAACAGATTTTCAATGGAATTAAACTTAATGGATCTAAAAAAAGAATTAATCCTTTAAAAAATTGTTTGAATCTTATTGAAGGGAAGTTTTTGCTGAAGAGTCAGAAAACCCCTACCTCTTCCACTTCAGACTCCTCTTATCCACAAAATCACATTTACCAGATGGAAGAACACGCACAACATCCTCAATGGATAGAACACCTTCGTTGTCGATCTTGTTCCTTATCTGACGGGCCATCTCCTCTTTCTTGGTGTAACCAGGTTTTATAACCGCGTAGTTATCGGTGTAGGCTGAAACTGCCTCTGGAGGACCTGCCATAACCCTTTCACCCTCGTAGTCCACGATACCCACTGCCACAAGGAGTGGAACACCTCTCATGTAGTTTCTGGAGCCCCTGATTATGAAGGCGCCCTTTGCAACGAACTCACCTGACTGGGGAGTTTTTGAGACCTGATCCGGGTGAACCCAGTAAACATCGTGGGTGCTGAAACCCTTCTGCCACGCACTGGAGAAGGATGCAGAGAAGGATGCAGCCTCAATGAGTGTTTCCTCTGATATCTCACCCTCACCTCCCTTAACAACAACGGAAGCAGCACCGTGTATGTCAGAGTGGAAGTAAACATCCCTGTTTTCAAGGTGCTTTTTAACAACCATCTCATTGGTTGTTGCATCTCTACCACCAATAACAAGGTTTCCATCGGATGATACGAACCATCGAAGTTTTTCAAACCATTTAAGTTCTTTCCTGACCCTTTTCTGGGGTACGAGAACCTTCTCCATGGCGATCTCCCTTTTGTTTTTTGCCTTGTCTATCTCTGCCTGGGTTTTTTCAATGGCTATGTTAACACCATTTATTTTCCTTTTGGCCTTTTTACCCTTGTTGTAATATTTCTCAGCGTTTTCAGGTATGCCTATGTTGGAGTCCACCTGAACCCTGACACCCTCAAGGTTTAAATCCATAACCCCCATTTTGTCCACAGCTTCAATGGATTCAAGACCTGCTGCTCCATGTTTCTTGGCCTTTTTAATGGTCGAGGAAACCTCTGCCCATGAGTAGTTCTTACGGGCTTCCATTATGGTGTTTATCATGTCCTGAACTTCATGGTAGTGGGCGTAGAGTGCATCCCCCTTTATTGTGGATTCCACAATTGTTTTCTTGAAGTTTTCAAGGGTTTCAAGCTGGATCTTCATCCTCTTCTCATACTTACCAATTTCACGGGCCCATATATCCTCATGAACCTTCTTGATGTCCTCACCAACCCTGCTGCTGTAGAATTCATCTGCAGCCTGGTTGTAGGTTTCAAAGGTTTTGGATTCAAAACCCTCGTATTTCCTAAGTTCGAGGGGTAGAACATCTTCCTTTTCACCTGAGATTATCCTTGGATGGAATGCATGGTCTTTGAGGGGTTGGAAAAGCTCTTGAAATGCATTGTAGATGGCTTCAAGTTCAGCTTCTTCCAGATCTGTAGCAGATTTCTTCTTGTCAACATCTGATCTTAGGACTATCTCCTCAGCGTAGAGACCTCCAAGTCCGCTTCCTGCAAGGGTTCTCACAACGTCACGATCAGAATCCATGAAAAGTTTTTTAATATCTTCTTTTTCAGCTTTCAATGGATTAAATTCGTTTTCTGGAGGATACTTGTATATCTCCTTTGAGGATATTTTCCTGTCCTGCCACAGCTTGCGTTTGAGTGGGAGTATGATGGTTCCCTCCTCATCAACGAGTATTATGTTGCCCTTGGAAAAGAGCTCCACAACCAGGGTGTAGCGGTGCTCCTTCTGAATGTCCAGCTCCATGATCCTGTCGAAATGGTGCTGCCTCACATCGGTTATTGTACCTCCCTTGAGATGTTTTCGAAGCAGCATGGGAAATGATGGTGGGATCTTGGGGTTTTCTGGAGGGTACTGGGTTGTGTGCACCCTCGTACCTGCCTGGAAGACAACGTCAGTCCTACCTTTACCTGGTATGTGGAATCTGATAAGCACAGTGTCTTTGGTGGGTTGGTAAGCTTTATCAACCCTTGCATCCTTTAATGTATCTTTAAGTTCGGTGCAGATAGCGTAAACATCAACGTTTGACATGGTTTTCATTGAAAAACACCTTGAATTGTGGATAAAAAAATTTTTTTAACATTTAACAACTTTTTATTATGGGATAAAACATAACTTTAAAACATATGGAGTTTAAAACTTCTTCTTAAACACTTTTTAAATTTACATCAGATTGTATATTTGTGCTCAATAGTTAAATAATGAAATGGATGAGGTAAAAAATATGGACGTGGATGCTAAAGTAACAGCGGTACATGCAGTGGCTGCAATAATTGCAGGATATGCATCATATGCATTATCAAGCGGATTAATAGGTGCCCTTGGCAAAAATGAAGTTCTTGCAGTTTTAATAGGTCTTATAATTCTTTACATATCTGGTAACATCTCCGAGAGACTCTTCGGGAAGGAAGAGGTTGGAGGATTCAAGGGATGGCTGTGGAGTGGAATTGTACCCTTCTTCTTCCTCTGGATGCTGGTTTGGGTTGTTTTCTACAACTTCTCAATCATGTAAAACCCAATCTACCTTTTTTTAATTTTTTTAATTTTTAAAACTTCATTTTTAAAGATAACTTAATTTTATAAAGCTATTTTTAATTCAAAGATCCTTTTTAATATAACTTCATTTTTTAAGATCTTCTTTAAGATAAACCTCTCTTTAAAGATCTTTTTTAAGGTAGCAACGTTTTTTTAAGACCTTCAAAATTCAATCTTTTGATCTTCTTTTTTTCAAGATATACATAAAAAAATAATTAATTTTTAAAATAATTGGTTTCCTTTTTTTGGGGGAGGTGTAAACAGTTTTTTATCCTTCACAGCGCCCAATAGAATATCCACAGGAATGCAAAGAGGAAGGCGAAGATGAACATGAGGGGTGCGAAGATCCTGCTCACAGCCACGATGGAACTGATGGTTGTAACGAGCTCTGTTGAGTGCAGGGGCCCCATGGTCTTGATACCCTCAATCTTGGCCACATCTGAGGCCACCTCAACATCCTCAATATCATCTAGGGCATCCTTTGTACACTGAACGATGGCAGCGATTATTTCATCACCTTTGTGGGTACCCACGGGGTTGTGGCCGCCTGAGAGGGTGTTAACGAAGTGGGTGTCTGTTGTCATGACCTCCATGTTCTGGACGTCCAGATCAGCAAGGGCGTCCATGATCCTTGCCCTGAAGCCTATCTTCATGTTGTTGGAGTCCAGGACTATGTAAGCGGTTCTTTCACCTCCAACCTCAACCACCATAACCTTCAAACCACTCTGTCCCACACCATCATCCTTACTTATTTCAACCAGGGGGTTGTGTGCACATCCAATCCTCAGGGGCTGATCCTTGTCCATTTTTGGAAGTTTTTCAACTGCCTCCATTAACTCGAAGACCTCCCTGTTACCTGGGAGTATCCTTCCACCCTCTCCCTTGAAGGAGTTGTGACAGTCAACCAGAACAACGTTCTCTGCCCCTGTAACTGCCTTTGCAAGGTTTGAAACAGCCAGTCCAACACCGAAGTCTATGTCATCGAAGCCCTGGGGTGCAAAGGTTGCAAGAAGGAGCAGTGTATCGTTGAAGTACTGGGCGCCTATACGTGCGTTACCACTTTGAACCCGGATGAATTTGCTTGCACGCGGTGCGTAACTGGCAGTTTTCAGGGAATCCTTAACAACACCCTCAAGCTTCTTAACCTCCCTTCCAGAAACAGGGTTGAAGTCGTGGGTTGATGGGCCGTGTGAAACCATTGTGAAGACATCGAAGCTTTCTGCAATCTCAGTTGGCATGTTACCCCCACCTATGTTACCAACAGGTCCGGGGTGTACTCCAGGGGTTATGAAAACAGCCTTCATACCCTCTTTTCCCTTGAAACTTATAACACCGGTTAAGGTGTCTATTGCCTCACCAATATCCTCGAAGATGCCCTCAAGTGCCTTTGACCCCTCCGTGGTGTGGGCAAGAAACAGGCTCAGAAGTTCAAGCCCACCAACTCCAAGGTTTCTCTTCATTGGAGATTCAATGATGGTCACGAAGGAGTAGATTGCAGCCACCAGTATTAAAGATGCAATGATGATCTTGAAAAGGAGTGGGATTATGCTGAAGTAACCTATGTTGGTTGTGAAGCTTGTGAGGGAAACCAGCACTATGACCATGGATATGATCAGGGCAGGTTGGGTTGCAGCTGCAGGTATGGACTTCAAAAGACTGATATTGGAGGTTGACCAGAGCACTATGGTCCTAATTGCAAATATAACAGCACATCCAAATATCAATGCATCGATGGTGTAGTTGTAGACTGTGAATGAGGATATAAGACTTCCAACAACGTAGATAAGGGCAACTATGAACATTGAAACCAGGGATAGGAACATGGACTGCTTCATCTTCATGTGCCTGCCCTCAAGGGCGTTGATCATGGGCTGGGTCATTGCCCCTGCCATCATGGACATCAAACCGAACATGAGAAATCCTGAAGCACCCCCGTAGATTATACTGTAGAGTATGGAATCCCCTGCTGCTGGGTGTATCAGAGAAGCTGCAGCTCCTGTAATGAAACTTATAAAGAGCATGGATAGAACTGAAAAATTGTTTGATGGAAGACTTACCATGTACTTGCTGAGACCTACTACCTTATCCTGTGCTGACATAAAAACGATACCTCTAAAAAAATCATTGTAATTCTTATTATCCAATCAGTTGCAGTGATGGAATTCTATACCCACCAAAATTGCAAATGATTTTATTTGTAATGAAGTTGAATATCTATATTATTACACCATGGTTTATAATGATATTTATTGTGTTTTCATATTAAACCATGCACACACAAAAAAGGTGAACTAAAAATGAGTATTAAGCTTCAAACACCCCTATCAACTGATGAAACAAAGAAACTCCAGGTTGGAGATACCGTGTACATTTCTGGAAGAATATTCACAGCCCGTGACAGTGCACACAAACGCATAGTTGAGGACGGAGCTCCTGTGGAACTTGAGGGAGAGGTCATATTCCATGCAGGCCCCATAATCAGAAAATCCGGGGACGACTATGAGATGGTTGCAGTGGGACCCACAACCAGCACCAGAATGAACCCCTACGAACCCCAGGTCATAAGGTTGGGAGTTGGTGCCATAGTTGGAAAGGGAGGTATGGATGAAGCCACATCAGAGGCACTCCAGGACACAGGATCCGTTTACATGACCGCTGTTGGTGGATGTGCAGCCCTCTACGTGAAATCTGTTGAAAAGATAAGGAGTGTTAACTGGCTGGATCTCGGGGTTCCAGAGGCAATGTGGGAACTTGAAGTCAAGGAATTTGGACCCTTGATAGTTACAATGGACTCCCAGGGAAGAAACCTTTATGACGAAGTTAAAAAAGCTTGAATTCGGAGTTACTCTAGAAGAAACATGTAATACAGAATCAGGGCCATGTTTAAGCTTTGAAGATTCAGAGAATTGCATTACTGGTGCTGAATCCTTTGAAGATGTTCTTTTATCCTTTGATCTCAAGGGATTCATAGACACCCACATCCACACAGCCCCTGATGTTAAACCAAGGCTTTTGAACGATATTGAGGCAGCAGAGGATGCAAAGTTAAATGGTATGCGAGCAATAGTCCTGAAATCCCACCTCGAACCAACAGCAGGCCGTGCAGGAATAGCAGAAAAGGCAACAGGATTCAGGGTACTTGGTGGTGTCTGTTTGAATAAAAGTGTTGGGGGACTCAACGTAGATGCAGTTAAAACCTCAGCACGTATGGGAGGTAAAATGGTCTGGCTTCCAACGGTATCATACACTGAAACCTTTATGGACTGGGAGAAACTTGAATCCATCATCAACACCATCTGCCAGGAGGACATGGTCCTTGCAACTGGACATTTAAAACCCCACGATATATTCCAGGTCATTGACATGGCAATGAGTGCAGGGTTGAAACGTGTTCTTGTGAACCATCCCATGACAGGTGTTGTTGGTGCCTCCCTGGATGAGCAGAGGGAGATGTCACGCCATGCCTACCTTGAACACTGTTTCGTTGCATGCATGCCTGAACATGACTGTCTTGACCCTGCAGCAATTGCAGAAGCAGTTAGGCACGTTGGATCATCACGGTGCGTGATGGCAACTGATTTTGGTCAAAAACACAATCCATCCCCATCAACTGGAATGAGGATATTCGTAAAAAATATGTTGGAACAGGGACTTTCCATGGAGGATGTTCACACCATGTGCATTAAAAATCCCTCGAAACTTTTAGGGAATTCCCCAATAAAACCCTAAAAAATAATTTCAAAAACAAGCTAATTCATATGACTGCAAGTTCTCCTGCAGTTGTTATTTCAAGTTTATCCGGTGCTATAAAGCCCATTTCCCTGAGTTCTCTTATGTGATTGTAGGTCATTCCCCTGCTTATCCCTATTTTTATTGCAAGGTTCTTAACTGAAATATCACCCTTCTTGAGTTCCTCAAGCACCATGAGTTTGGTTTCAGATATTCCAAAGTTCAGTATTGGAAGGTCAAGCACCTGTTTATCTTCTTCTGTAACGTAAACTATTCTCTCTATCATCTTATGCCTGGCGTAACACCCGAAAAGAGCTCCAAGAGCCTGGGGTTTTCTTCCACCACTTATGTTCACAACTATCTTCCTACCCTGGGCAGCTTCCTGCTCGATAACATCAACCGTGTCCTTGGCTATTCTCACAACTTCGTAGAGACTGGTTATTTTGGTCTCTATGTCTATGAACTTTCCAAGGGTTTCAGCCAGTGTTTCCTCAACCTTGAGCTTGTCCTTCGGGGCATCTTCTTCCCTTAAAAGAACAACCTTCTTTGGGGAGAAGTTAGTTATACAGAACATAACAGGTTCTATTGCATAGATCGTTGATATCAACGTGTAATCCATTGTATCACACTCACTCTTTTTTTCATAATCAAATAATTCAGACCCTATGGATCCACATACATTCTAAAAAAGTTCCATGTTCCTTGAACAATTCCTTTCCTTTATTGTTCTTATGGTGCATCATTAATATATGTTTTGTTAAATCGTGGCCAGTAGAGAATATTATTTTATTCATGTACTCTGAATATGTCACTTTTTGAGTTAACATGTCTCCTCAAGTGCTTTTTTTGAGCATGTGGGATTCCCAGTACATGGAACTGGATCTGTAAATGAGAAATATGTACATTTATATATGTGATATTACTAATATTTCTTTTGGTAAACAATTTCCATTCCTTAAGGTGATCTTCACAAAAAATATATAATACCTTATTATATGCTAATAATAGTGGATATGAATAGAAAGTTACATGTTAATGTATATGAATAAAAATGTATGAATAAAAGTAATTCACATTGAAAAGACTCTGACAGTTGCTTTTTAGTTAATGGAGAGGTTTTAATTGGACAAGACACGGGTACTGATAATTGAAGATGAGAGTATAACCGCCCTGGAGATTCAGAAGAAGCTTGAAACGTGGGGGTACCACGTTGTTGGAGTGGCAGGATCTGGAGAGGATGCAATTGAAATTGCCAGGGAAAACAAGCTGGATCTCATCCTTGCAGACATCATACTCAAGGGGGACATGGACGGTGTGGAGGCAATAGAACATATCTACGAGATAACCGATGCCCCGGTCATATACCTCACAGCCCATGCAGATGAGAAGACCTTTGAAAGGGCCAAGGAAACCAAACCTGCGGGCTACGTTATAAAGCCCTACGATGAGAAGGAACTTGCCTTCAACATGGAGATAGCCCTCTACAATAGGAAGGTCAAATCCCGGGTGGAAGAATCAGAGGAACGCCTCAAAGGTCTGAACCAGTTCATGCTCATATCATCAAAGGCAATGACCTCAAGCATGCGAATAGAGGATACAGCAGGATTTTTAAAGGAATTTGCAAGGTTCTTCCAGAGCAACGTCCATCCAAGGTTCAGGAAGGAACTGCTAGCTGAAAACTCCATGCGCAGTGATGAGGAACTCCTTGAAGATTACCTGAAATGGCTCCACCAGTTCTTCAAAAACTTGGGCTACAAAGTGGATACCAAGGATGATTCCCTCTTGGTGAACAGATGCTTCTGGGGCACCCACAAGGGCGATAATAAAACCTTCTGTTTGATGTGCAAGGCCATAACCGAGCTGAGCTTCAAATGGACAGGACTGCCTGGACGCGTGAGGCATGATTCAGGGGTTGGGTTGAATTCTCCTACTTGTGTGTTTACGTTTGGGGATGAGGAGGAATAGGGGTTGTTTAGGAAGATTTAAACTTTTATAAACTTTTTCTTTAACAAGCCCTCTTTTAGCTTAAATAATTTATAGCTTTTTAATATTTTTTTATTTTAAGATTCAAAAATACGTAATTTTCGATAAATTCTATTTTAAAGTTTTATTTTTAAAAAAGATCTTTTATTAATTATTTTTTAAAATTTGTTCTTAGAAATAATTTTTTCTTCAGTAGAACGTGGCTTATTCACACTCTTCAACAAATCCCTCACAACCTTTTATGTTTTTTCAAAAGAATCAATTGCTCAACATTATATATGGCTCTGGGTATAATAGACCAATCAACAGGAATCACTCTACTTAAGTTGAGGTGTGATGTTATGGAAAGCTACGATATCTTAACTCATAAAATAAAAAAAGCTCTAGAAAACATCGATAAGAATTATATAAAGATCTCTCAGAGGATATATGGGCAGGAGTATCTTAACCCTCTCTACTTTCAGGAAAAACAATTTGCATATGAATTTTATCATCAGTATCGTAAGTTTTATCATGAAAATTCCATAAAGGACCTGGCTTTACAGGCTGAAGTGAATAAGAGGTACAAGAATAATCCAGATTGTCAGAGGATTCCCGATTTTATTCTCCATATCTTTGATTCCAGTGACAACGATATTGCAGTCATAGGATTTCAGCGTGCCCTCGTTAATGGACATTCCAATGCTCCCGGGATCAAAAGGGATCTGGATAATCTGGTTGAATTTAAAAGAACTTCAAAATTACGACATAAAAAGGGGTTTGAAGTTGTTATAGGAACTGCAGATGAAATCAACTCCCAAAAAGAGGAAATAGATTCAATGGACCGTGGAGAAGAACTTCTAGTAATGTGGTTTGATACAGGTGCATGGAAGGTTGAAGTAGACGAGATCCTATGGGATAAATCGATTCAAGGTTTACGAACTCGTTAAATCCATTAAAATTATCAAAAGATCATTTAAAATAAAATCATAATATAAACAAGATAGTATAAGTAAATAAAACCCTAAATCAAAAAAACCAGAAGGCCCCTAAAAATGGATGACTGGAAAGAGATCCACAGCCTTGCAGACAAGAGCAGGAAAAGGGAGAAGAAAGATAAGGAATCTGGAGAACTTAAAAAGTTCATTAAGAGTTTCCTTTGGAGCTTCAGGTTCTTTGGAAAGCCGTGAAATCCTTCCAATTTTTATCAAAAACTTCTTTGTTAGCGGGTTCAATCATCTGAAAATTAATAATATTTATATTGGATGTATGTCTTAATAATTTTGAATGTCATGAATTGATTAAATGTCTTGAATTGAAGATCTCGATACCTTACATGGAGATGGTACAGTGACCGTGGTTTTAAGGGAATTACTTGGAGACTCCACGAAATTAAGCGTCCTTGAAGAACTCATCGAACGCTGGGGAGAACCTTTAACAGTTGATGAGATAGCAAGTATATCTGAAGTGCCTGTGGATGTTGCTCGGGATCATCTCAGGGAACTTGAGGCTATAGGAATAGTTGTTGCATCTGATGAAAAGTACACCCTCAACAAGAGGGATGAACGTGCAAAAGCACTCCAGATCCTTGAAAATGAGGAGTACGTTCGCATAGCTGAGAATTCACTGAAGAGTTGAGAATCCTTTTACAAAAAAGCAATCATCAATAGAATCAACCAATCCCATTTGTAAATTCCTCTGTAGAACGTCATATTTTTTTTAAATCCACTTTTTTACAGGACTTTAAAAGAAGAATAAAAGGAAAATTAATAATGAAAACTTCAGAACTACTTCTAAAACTCAAGAAAGAGGTAGAACGCTACAAAGAGATTGTTAAAGCTCCAGAAAAAACTGATAATTCAATAAATTCCATTATGTCGCGTTACAACTATGAGAACTTCCAGGAGATACTCACTTCATCAATCAACCGCGAAGATGAAGATGTTGATGATTTCATGGTAGAAGATCTCAAGATGAGAATCGACCACTACTTTTCACTTTACGCCCCAGAAGATAAATCCTTCAGGGAATTCATAAAGATCATATCAACCTACCTGGTTTTCGTTGCAAAGAAGCCTCTGCACCCGCCAGGAACTGTTTTTAAGGATGGATATAGGGTTTACAAAGGGAAGGATAGGTACATTTGCACAGGGAAGAGGAAGTTCATGGCAGAAGAGCTTTCCCTGTGCAGGTACTGCATCTGTAGATTTTAATCTCCTTTATTTTTCCTCAATAATGCTTTCACAGTATTCATCACCCATGCACATTCGTTTGGTGGTGTGCTGTGTGTAGTTGGGGTTCAGTGACTCCACAGCATATTTGTTAAAGGCTTTACATGCAATACATGGTCCTGAAGCAGGTAAATTCTGTTTTTTGCTACTTTTAAATACTGGGCAGCTGGTTACTCTATCAACCACCCTGTTTTTATCAGATTCTACAGTTTCTATTTTAAATCCAGGTCCAAGTATTATACCTGAAACAATTCCCAGTGCATCGTTCACCTGCTGGGCATTTCCATGTGGAAGTCCGAGTGAATCTGCAACGTCCTTAACCTGTCTTCCTCCCTGTGCCCAGATTGCTTCAACCACATCCTCAACCATTCTTTCGTTCAATATGTTTTGAAAGGCCCTGGCATAACCCTGTCTCATGTCTGTTGATGATCTGGTTGCAATGTCCCAGCGCACTTTCATTGGTATGTCCTCAATACTTACCATCTGCATCGCCTCTACTTTGCAGTACTGTTTTTAATCTCCTTCCTCTTCATGGTATCCTGCTGGAGCTGCTTCCAGTGTTATTCCATGTTTCTTCTCAATAACTGATTCACAGTAGTCATCACCAAGACACATCCTCTTGTTGAAGTTCATGGTGTAGTTTGGATTTAAAGATTCAATTGCAGCTTCGTTAAAGGCTCTACATGGTCTGCAAACAGATTCTGTTGGAAATCCTGCTTCCTTTGCCTGGCTGCATGTGGAACATTTATCTACTCTGTCCACAACCCTTTCGGGGTTTGATTCAACGACCTTTGCCTCAACTCCCGGCATGACTATTTCTCCAATCACGTTCCAAGCATTTTCAATTTCCTGGGCGTTGCCTGTTGGAATTCCAAGGGAACTTGCTATATCACCTATTCCTTTTCCGCCCTCTGTCCAGACAGCTTCGTCCAATTCCTCTGCAACCTTCTCATTCAGGAACTTGCGCATTGCAGCGCTGTAGCCCATGGCCAGACCCATGGATGATCTGGTTGCAATTTCCCATTTAACCTCTGCAGGTATATCATCCACATTCAACATTCCCATCACCTCTATGTATAAGTAAGTTGTAGATGTAAGAAGTAATTTACCCATTGTATGATTTCAATGCTTCGTTACCTCATATACTTGAATAGATATCACAAACCCCTTGAAAGATTTGGGCTACCTTTAAAATCATCATCGGGAAGGGAGTTTCTGAGAGCATAAGATCAGGATCATTTAAATTGTCAGTAGAAAATAAGATGTGTTGAATTATGGAAAAAACAGGGATATCATATTCAAAAATAAGTTGAAACACGGGATATCCTATTAAAAGAATTCAAAAATATATTCATGGAATGGTTTTACCGTAGGCTTCATCCAGTATGGCTTGAACCTTTTTTATGGCCATTTTAATACGTATGAATATCATGCCAACGTTCTCATCAGCACCTATAGCACAGACCAGTGCAATGTCCCCTGATCCAGATATGATGATGTTTATATCATTTCCATTGACCATTATCAACTTTAGATCGTCACCTGCAACTTCTTTAAGGGTTCTTTTTCCAAGTTCCAAGAGTGATGCAGACATTGCAGATATTCTGTGGCTGCTGGTACTTGGAACATGGGAACAGATTATGAGACCATCCTTTCTGATGACGTAAGATTCCCTTATGTCTGACTTCCCGTGCATTTCATCTAAAACACGTTTTATTCTATTAGAAATAGCTTCCATTTTCATCAATCTTTTTTTTAACCACTGGCCACTGGTTGAATAAGGTTCCGAAGATTTTCTGCAGCTTTCTTGAGTGTCAGTCTGATCAGTCCAATGTTAACACTGTCGTCTGTAAGCACAACTATGGCATGGTTGTGCCCTATTTCCTCTATGATTATCTTACCGAAATCAGTTTCAACTATGAGTTTTTCAGCTATTCCAAAGTTTATGTTCTTGACCATTTCGGTGATTGCACCTAAAACTGCTGCACTGGTGGCACTGATTATAACTCCCTCTTGATCTATTTCTCCAACCGGCATACCATCCATGGTGGCAAGAACACAATTTTTAACACCTCTAATACGCATTAAAGGCTTTAAAACATCTTTAAAATCAGAATTCTTTTTATCAATACCATTGTAGTTCATCATAAACTGCTCACGCCTAATCATTTATTATTAATATCTGTTATTTTATTTATAAGTGTATTCATCACAGTATCAAGATTCTGCTTTATAACTGATGATGTATTTATTATTGGAACGTCATCTGAAAGTTTTAACTCTTCCCTCACAAGTTCAGGAGGCAGATGAACGAGGTCATCCTTGTTGGTTGCAACCACGTAGGGTACCTTGTAGTTGTCTATGAATTCTATGAGTTCCTTGTCAACTGGGGATATACCAACTGTTGAATCAATTAAAAATATGGCTCCATGCATACCTGTTGCGATGGTGGGCCACATGAATGAAAATCTTCTGTGTCCTGGTGTTGCAAAGAGCTGAATGAAGTAATCCTCATGATCCAGCTGCACGAAGTCGAAACTGTTGGTTATTCTTCCGTACTCCCCCTTGATAAGAAGCTCCTTTCCACTCAGGGTTTCAACGAAGGTGGTTTTACCTGCATCCAGGGCACCAAAAACAACGATCTTCAGCATGCTTTTTGTTTTGTTTGTTTCCATTTTTTTTTCATCCACAGATTTCTTAAAAAAAATATTTTATGAGTTTTTCCCCATAAAATTGGATTAAATCCTTTTTATATGTGCGTGGCAGTTACCCGGTTCGTCCCTTTCCCTTTCCACGTCGTACATGTTTCCTGTTGCATGTTCTAATGCAACCATGGACAGGTTGAAGAACAGGCAGGAGTGTTCCTCTGGTATATTGTGGGCATCCATGTAATCTGCAATTCCCACAGCTGAGCAGCCTTCAACCTTCACGATTGCTTCTCCATCTTCTATGGTGTAGTTCATGCTGCTCACGGAATTGAATTCTTCGAAGTATTCTTTAACAGAGTTCAGACTGGCTTCTGGTGTGCTCAGATCCTTTCCAGCTGCCACAAGCATTTCGTAGAATGTCTCTGCGCCCTGTCTCCACAGTGCTGTGCACCCGGTTCCCATGGTGTTCCAGAGGGCTTCCATAAGTCCTGTTGTAACTATTGTTTTTGGGTCACTTTCCATTTTTGTCACTTACTCCATTGCTTTTGCTATTGATTCGGATGTTCTTTCGATTTCCATTAGGACTAGTCCTAGGTTTACTTCTTTTGGGGATAGTACTGCTAGGATTCCTTTGGTTCCTGCGAATGAGAAGGTTGCTTTTCCTGTGCTTCCTTCGATTATTATTTCGTTTAGGTCTCCTCTGCTTAGTTCGTCGCAGGTTCTCTGTGATGTACCTACGATTGCTGCTCCCATTGCTGCTAGTCTTTTTTCGTCTGTGTCCTGTGATAGTACTGATGCTATCATTAATCCGTCTGGTCTTAGTAGTGCTGCTCCAGTAACGTCTCCTGGTGCTCTTTCAAGTAGTTCATTCAGTATTCTGCCAACATCTTCACGAATTCCCATAAATCATCTCTCCTTATATTGGGTTTAATCTTTTTCATCCCATGCAATCCCTTATTAAAACGCTGCGATCATGAGATTAATCATGATTAATAATTTAAAATCATAATGAACTAAAATTATGATTGATATATCTCTTTACCACCTTAAAATTACTCTTTATGCAGATATTATTATTACTCTCCCTTCACCCACCCCCTTTGAATTGATATACCTTCCTTTTTACATTTATTAAATTTTTTGTAACTTTTATGGTGGTTATGGGTGACAACATTGATGTTTGAGCATTAACTTTATTGAATTGGTGGTTCAATCTATTTACATGATTCAGAACAGTTTATTACCTACTTTACAAAAGTTGGGTCTTACGTATTATGAAGCAAAGGCTTACCTATCACTAATGACGTTGGGTGTGGCTAAACCATCTGCAATTGCGGAAGAATCAGGTGTTCCCCGCACAAAGATATATGAAGTGCTTAAAAAGCTTGAAAAGGATAAATGGGTAAACATTGAAAACAGCAGACCTGCTACAGTAACGCCAACCTATCCCAGAAAGGTTTTGGAGGAACGTAAGCTGAGATTCAACCATGAAATAGACAGCCTGGCCAATGAACTGACCATGATCTACGATGATGTGATCCAGAAGGAGACCACGAAGATCAGGGTTGTGCACTCTCCAGAGAGTATCAAACAGATGGAAGTGGATATTCTGGAAAATGCTAAAAATAGAATAGTGGCCATGGGAAGTCTTTACCTTCCCGGAGAACTGGAAACCTTGAAGGGTCCCCTTTTAAGGGCTAAGGACAGAGGTGTAAGTGTTCGTTTAATTGCAAATCCCATGAACGATTTTGATAAAGAAATTGTGAATGGTTTCAATGAGTTTGTTGATGTGAAGGTAGGACATCCATACGGCATCAAGACACTAATGGTGGACTACCGCGAAATTATAATGATACTGGCCAAAGTTAAAAATGGGTTCTCAACCTTGATGATGTTATAGCAGTATGGATAACCAGTCCAGAACTGACATCTTATATGTGGAGTGTCTTTGATAAGGACTGGAAGTACCTTGAAGATTACAGAGATAATGAATATAAAAACTATTTTTAATGATATTGTTTAGATCGTGCAAGTTCCAAGATCCTTCGGATATTTTTTTAAGTTGAATTCTTATTTTTCTTTGCATAAATTTCGGGTTTACAAAAAAAATTTTCCAGAAAAAATACAATTTTTTTCATTTTTTTAAAGAACCATGTAAATGAACAACTTGCCCTAGGGCACGTGGTTGAAATACCATCAAAAAACAAAACTTCAATTTTTATGATAAAAAGTTTCAGGAATATTACTGAATTATCGTTGTAGATCCATATGGATTGGGTTGAACTGTATAAAAGATGGGTGAACTCTAGAAAAAGAACTTCAAAATTGAGTAGTCCCGAGCGGAGTCGAACCGCTGTCGAAAGGTCCAGAGCCTCACAGGATTACCACTACCCCACGGGACTATTAAGATAACCAGATAATAACTTTCATACATCTGGTGTTGAGCCAATTAAGTCTGGAAGCTCATTTTCAAGATTGGACTTCATCCTATATAAACTTTGACATATTTCAGGATCCATTGTCCGATTGTAACAATGATTTTCCCAATGTTACCACACATGATGACAATGTACTTTTTAATCATTTGTGGTCAGATAGGAAGTAAAAATTACAAAGTTCGTTATAGTTCAGTATCTACTACTCTATAGTCAGAATAATTTTAAGTTCTCAGTCTACTGCGTTATAGTTGCGTTTAACGAAGTAAATGTTCCTATAAGTTTTGTTTAAAAATTGATATTGAAAGCTATTTTTATTATATCTCATCAATGGACATTATATAATTTAAATAAGATACCATTATCTATTTAAATTTGATTTTAGGTTTAATATGAAGTTGAACATATTTTTTTGTGAATTTTTGTAAAACTTCTGAATATTAGTAATACTGGGACTTTTAACCATTCAAAGTTAGAAAGTTATTTGATGGTTCCTTTAATAATACTATAACATTCTTTAAGTTGTTTATAATAATATAATAAAATTGGTGGTATTATGGGAATATCTGAAATTAAAAATGATTTTGATCTGTTAATAGAAGAAGGTAGCATTGCTTTTTATAGAACTGCTGAGATAACCGTTGTATTTCTCAGTGTGAGGGGTGATCTCATAAATGTTTTTACTAGGATAACTTTCGAAGAAAGTGGAGACACTTACACGACAAAATTTATGACTCAAAAGTTAGAAAAAATTAATGATGATATTTCTTTAGGAATAATCCAGCAAAAAGTTAGTTTAGATAATGTAAAATCTGCTTTTGAACGTTTAATGGATTTAAATGAATGGGTAATTGATGGTAGAAATATTGAAATTGATACTTTAAGAGTTGTAGATAAAGTTTTAGTTCCATCTTCCTTAGGTGTTAAGGTAAATACTGCACTTAAATCTGCTGAAAATGACTCTTATATAATAGAATTTTTTTCTGAAGAAGTTAATATCTTAAATAGTTATTTAACTGATGTTGAATACATTAAAATGTATAAATTAATAAAAAATGTAATAAATATTGATTTTAAATTTCTCAAGGACAGAATTGGAAACATTATATTTCAGTTTCCAATAACTTTGATTAAAACAAATATCAAATTTTTGTCAGATCAAGTCCAAATAGAAGCAAATTGGCACCCCACCTTGAAGAAAATTCCTGAAGTTGAAATATTTGCATATATAATATGTGATGATAACATTGTTGGATCTGCAGCATATTCAGGTCCTCTCAATGCAAAAAAAATTCTTGAATGTGGTAACAGTGATGGAAATCCAGTAATTTTCATTAAAAAAAAGGATAATAACCTATTTTTATCTTTTTGTGATAATTTTGCTTTGAACCTTAGAGCAGATATTAAATTAAATTTGAGAAAAGTCAGAACTTTAGTGGGTGAAGATCCTATTAATTTATATAGATTTGAACCGGGTTTTAGGATGGGTATCTTAACTGAACCCTATATAAAACGAATTAAAGAAAGAAAATATGATGAATTAACAGATTCATTAATAAAAGAAAAAAAGTTCGTTGAATATAGTGTTGATGGAACTGATGAGCATGAAAGGGCTTTATCAGACATTAGAAGTATTATAAAAAATAATTGTGAAAATGGAGTTTATCTTTGGGATCCATATGCTGATGCGCAAGATATTCTAGATACTCTTTATCATTGTCCTTGTTATAATAGTGAATTAAAGGTTATAACCTCTTCAAAAGCCAGATATAAAACAACTGCTGAAGATTGGGCTAAACAACAGATTAATATTCTTAAATCTAATTCTGACCAAAAAGGAATCAATTTAGAGGTTAGATGTCAAGAAAGTGGCGGAGAATTTCATGACAGGTTCTTAATATTTCCGGGAAATAACTATGATAAACCACGAGTATGGGCCCTTGGATGTTCTATAAATTCTATTGGAAACTCCCATGGTATCTTAATTGAAGTGAAAAATGCTCAGAACATATTAGATGCTTTCAATGATCAATGGAAAAAATTAGATAAAGATGTTATTTGGAAATATCCTTAATTTTAAATCAACTTTGAACTTTTTTTTGATTAACATATCCCAGTAATTTTGTTACACACCCTTAAGATCTGCTAAGTAAGTTAACTTAGTATGTGCTTTATATAAGGAAAGGTGGTTCTTCTTAAATAAGTTAAGGTTGAGGCGATATAAAATAATTCTAAATGCTCAGGGTGTTTTTTAATAATATTCAATCTATTATCCAATTATCCGTTAACCACTTAAAAAAAATCTAATAAAATAAGTCTATATGTAATTTACTTTGAAAATTGATATTAATTAGTACTTTAATCCCATATATTGTATAATTTAAAGAATATAATTTCTTCCTAATTTTTCATCTTTATAAAATTGATTTATGAATTTTTTTTATATCATCAAAAAAATGAAATAAGCTTTATTAAATAGATTTTTTGGATTATTATATTACTCCAGCTCATTTTTACTCTTTTTGAATACTTAAAAGCAAATAGAAAAATTAAATATATGAAATAATGATAGTATGTTTGTAAAAGTGAGGATGATAAAGTGTCGACTGAAGTACTGGACATAAATACACTAGAAAACTGGTTATGGGATGCAGCATGCAAAATACGGGGCGAAATAGACGCACCAAAATACAAAGATTATATTTTACCATTAATTTTTATTAAAAGACTTTCTGATGTTTTTAATGATGAATTAGATAAATTAATAGATGATTTTGGTGACGAAGAAATTGCTGAAGAGTTGCTAACTGATGATCATAGCTTAGTTAGGTTTTATATTCCAAAAGATGCCCGATGGAAAGAAATTGCTAAACAAAGTATTGGTGTTGGGGAATACTTGACAAATGCAGTGCGTTCAATTGCACGTGAAAACCCTAAGCTTCAAGGAGTAATTGACATAGTGGATTTTAATGCAACGACCGCAGGACAAAGAATAATTAGTGAGGGTAAATTGAAAGCACTCATTGATGTTTTAAATAAACATAGATTAGGGATAAAAGATGTTGAACCTGATATTATTGGAAGATCTTATGAATATCTTCTAAGGAAGTTTGCAGAAGGCTCTGGTCAAAGTGCTGGAGAATTTTATACTCCAAAAGAAGTTGCAATTTTAATGGCCCATATACTTGATCCAGAACCTGGAAACAAAGTCTATGATCCATGTTGTGGCTCAGGAGGACTCCTAATAAAATGCCAATTAAGATTTAAAGAAAAATATCCTGATGATACAAAAGTAAAACCGATAAGGATGTGTGGCCAAGAGATTCAACATTCGACTTTTGCCATGGCGAAAATGAACATAATAATTCATGATATAGAAGCAGAAATTGCCCTTGGGGATACAATGGAACGCCCAGCTTTCCTGGAATCTGACACTTCACTTAGAACATTTAACATAGTTACTGCTAATCCCATGTGGAATCAAGATTTTTCACAAGATATATACGAAAATGATTTATATGAACGATTTATTTTTGGTTATCCTAACTCGAATAATGCTGATTGGGGTTGGATTCAACATATGTTTAAATCATTAAAAGAAAAAGGAAAAATGGCAGTGGTCTTGGATACAGGTGCTGTTTCACGTGGAAGTGGTGTTACAGGTAAAAATAGGGAACGAGACTTAAGAAAAGAATTTATTAATAAAGATCTTATCGAAGCAGTGATTTTACTTCCAGAAAATTTATTTTACAATACTACTGCACCTGGAATCATATTAATAATTAACAAAAATAAAACCCAAAAAAATGAGATTCTATTTATTAACTCCTCAGAACTTTTTGAGAAAGGAAGACCAAAAAATTACATCCCCAATATTTTTATTGAAAAAATATCTCTCATTTACCACCACTGGAAAGAAGAAGAAAACCTAAGTAAAATAATAAAAAATGAAGATGTTGTCAAAAATGATTTTAATTTAAGTCCGTCACGTTATGTTATTTTAAATAAAGAAGAGAATTTATTGTCCTTAGAAGAAGCTGTTATTAAGCTTAAGGATGCTGAAGAGAAGCAAAAAAATGCGGATAAAGAATTAAGTAATATACTAAACAAATTAGGGCTTTCAAATGATTAATAAGGACATAAAAAATTCAAGTCATTCCTTGGAAATTAACCCAAGTAATGATAGGAATAATAACAATACTCTCAATTCGTTGCCTAAAAATTGGGATATAGTGGAATTAGGTGAAGTAATAAAGCCAGATAGAATTAGAATTAAAAAAGAAGCATATAAAGGAGATATTCCACTTGTTAAAAAAATACCGTTTGATATGGGTAAAGTGATATTAAGGGAAAAAAATCAAACTGGAACTGATTTATATGCTGCTAATGAAAATCATTTGATAACATCAAAAATTAATTTACATCAAGGAGCTATTGCCATAACCAAGGAATTTATAGCTGCTACAACTCATTATGAGTTTTATGAAGTGATGAAAAAAGCAAATATTCACTTTTTATGGTATTATCTTCGCTCCCCTGCTTTTAAAAAAATATTTAACCAGGAAATTAAGTATCGAGGTTTTAAAAAAGAAGCAAATTTTAAATTTATAAAGAATTTTTTAATACCTTTACCTAATAAATCAGAACAAGAAAAAATTGTATTTATCCTTTCTATGGTCCAAAATAATATAGAAACAACGGAATTAATAATACAGGCCGTGGAATCATTGAAAAAATCTTTAATGATGCATTTGTTTACATATGGGCCGGTATCTCTTAAAAAAATTAGGAATATAAAATTTAAAGAAAATAAGATAAAATCCATAAATGAGGATTGGCAAAAATACAAAATTAAAGAAATAGCTGAAATTGGGAGTGGTAACACTCCCTCACGTAAAAAAAAGGAGTTTTATGGTGGAAATATTCCTTGGGTAAAAACATTAGACTTGAATGAAAATGTTGTATTAACTACTCAGGAAAAAATAACTGATATGGGCCTTAAGAGTATTAGAGGAAAAATTTGGCCAAAAAATACTGTGATGATTGCTATGTATGGTGGAGCCGGTACAGTTGGTAAATCTGGTATACTAGGAATTCCTGCTGCAACCAATCAGGCGTTATGTTGTATATCTCCAAATCCGGATAAGTTTGATTCTTTATACCTTTTATATTACCTAATTTTTATAAGGTCGACATGGATGCGTCATGCTATTGGAACACGCAAAGATCCCAATATAAGCAAAGGAATTATAGAAAAAACTGAAATTTCACTTCCTGAAATTAGCAAACAAAAAGAAACTGTTAAAATCCTTAGAATTATTGATCAAAAGATAGAATCTGAAAAAAATAAGAAAAAGGCTCTTGAAGACTTATTCAAATCTCTTCTCAAGGATCTTATGACTTCAAAAATTAGGACTAATAATTTAAATTTCGATATTTAAATGCGTAGGGTAAGGTAAATAAATAATGATTTAGTGTTATTATGGATACATTGTAAAAATAATCATTGAAAAAAGATGGACTGATTTTTTTAATCTGGGACATACATAGAAATCAGGATACACTTGGAAATGTCAACATTAAAAATAAAGCTATGGGTAATTAATGGTTAACTTGAGAATTATCCATGTTTTTAACTCATAATCTTGAAAAACCAATGAAAATTGATGCTAATATCCAAAAATGTGAGGAAAGGTTTCAATAGTAAACAATTTAAGGTGTTAATATGACTAATATTTTTGGTAATGAGCGTGAATCAGTTCAAAATAGATTAATTGAATATGCAAAGGAAATAGGTTGGGAATATTTAAGTCCAGAAGATGTTTTAAGACTTAAAGGTGGAAAATCTGGAATTATACTTAAAGAATGTTTTATCAACCAGTCCCAAAAGTTAAACTCTCGTTTTATGGATCATTTAATGGGTGAAGAACTAATTAGAAATCTTGAAAAAGTCCCTGCTAATATTGAAGGTAATCAAATTGTTTGGGAATATCTTAAAGGATTAAGGAATGTGTTTGTTCCAAATGAAAAAAGAGAATGTAATGTAAAATTCATTGATACCAATAATATTGAAAGAAATATTTTCCATGTTACAGATGAGTTTTCATTCACAAATGGTAATAATAGTATAAGGCCAGATATTGTTTTTTTTATAAATGGGATACCCATTTTTTTTGTTGAAACTAAAGCCCCAAAAACTTCAGAGGGCATAAGTAAAGCAATGGAACAAGTTAAAAAATATCATAGGCATTGCCCAGAATTACTTGCAGTTCTACAAATTTATGCATTAACTCATATAATAAAATATTATTATAGTACTACTTGGAACATGTCGGAAAAATTACTTTTCAATTGGAAAGATGAGATTGCTGAAAATGATTTTGAAATGCTTGTTAAGACTTTCTTTGATAAAAAAAAAATAATTAAAACTCTAATGGATTTCATACTATTCACACGACAAGATGATGAATTGAAAAAAGTAATTTTAAGACCTCATCAAATGAGGGCAATTGAAAAAATTGTGAAACGAGCTAAATCTTCAAAGAAACGTGGGCTTGTGTGGCATACTCAAGGTTCAGGCAAGACATATACTATGATTGTTGCTGCTGAAAAAATTCTTAAAAATCCCATATTTGAAAATCCTACTGTAATTATGCTTATAGATAGAAATGAACTTGAAACCCAACTTTTTGGAAATCTTAAATCTATTGGAATTGAACATTTAGAAATTGCAAAAAATAAACGGAACTTAAGAGAATTCTTAGAGGCAGATAGAAGAGGCTTAATTGTCAGCATGATTCACAAGTTCGAGGGAATGCCTGCAAAAATTAATGAACGTGATAACATATTTGTTCTTGTGGATGAAGCTCATAGAACCACAGGTGGCACATTAGGTAACTATTTGATGGGTGCTTTACCTAATGCTACATATATAGGTTTTACAGGAACACCAATTGATAAGACATCTTCTGGTAAAGGTACTTTTATAATTTTTGGACAGGATGATCAGCCTCAAGGATATATGGATAAATATAGTATTGCAGAATCAATTGAAGATGGAACAACTGTTCCTTTGCACTATACACTTGCCCCTAATGAGTTGAGAGTTGATAGAGATGTTCTTGAAAAAGAATTCTTAGATCTGGCAGAATCTCAGGGTGTAAGTGACTTTCAAAAGCTTAATAAAATATTAGATAAGGCTGTAAATCTAAAAAACATGCTTAAAAATAAGGAACGTATTAAAAAAGTCGCAAAATTTGTTGTGAATCATTATAAAAATACTGTTTACCCAATGGGTTACAAAGCGTTTCTTGTATGTGTTGACAGGGAAGCATGTGTTCTTTATAAAAAAGAACTAGATAAACTTCTTCCTGAAGATTGTTCGAAGGTTGTTTATAGCTCAAATTATAATGATACTTCTGATCTTGAAGAATACCATCTTAGTGATGATGAAGAAAAAAGAATAAGGAAAAGTTTCAGGAGAAAAGATGAACATCCTTATATACTAATTGTCACTGAAAAACTTCTTACAGGTTTTGATGCCCCTATACTCTATTGTATGTACTTAGATAAACCTATGAGAGATCATGTATTATTACAAGCTATTGCAAGAGTTAATAGGCCTTATGAAGATGAAGAAGGTCGTAAAAAATCATCAGGTTTTGTTTTAGATTTCATAGGGATATTTGATAAAAACCTAAAAAAAGCATTATCATTTGCTCCTGAAGAAATTGAGGGAGTAGCTTATGATATACAAGTTTTGAAAGATAGCTTTGTTGAGTTTATGGAAACAGCAAAAATCAAATATTTAAGTTTCATTGTTGGAAAAACACCAGATAAAGCAGTTGAAACTGTATTAGATCATTTTAATGAAGAGGATGTACGAAATGAATTTTATGAGGAATTCCGTGAACTTTCAGAGATTTATGAAATAATTTCTCCAGATAAGTTCCTAAGAAATTATATTGAGGATTATGAAACCCTGGCAGGAATGTATAAGATACTAAGGGAAGCTTATGAATCTATTGAGATTGAAAAGGAACTTTTAAGAAAAACGGCAAATCTTGTTCAGAAGTACACAAAAAGTAGTAACATAACATCCACATTGGACATTTATGAGATTAATGATAAAACATTGGAAACAATTGAACAAAGCACGGCTCCAGACAACAAAAAAGTGTTCAATTTAATCAAAAGTATTGAAAATCACGTAGATTTCAATGCATCAAGTGCACCATATCTTATTTCCATTGGAGAAAAAGCTGAGAGTATAGCTTTATTGTATAAAAATAGGCAAAAAAATACTCAAGAAACTTTAGAAGAATTGAAGCACATAATCGAAGAAATTAATATTGCAAAGAAGGAAGAAGTAGATAAAAACATGCCCGTTGAGGTTTTTTCTATTTTCTGGATGTTTAAAAAAGAAGGTGTAAATAACCCTGAAAAAAATGCAACAGAAATGGAAAAAGTTCTTGAGGAATGTCCGCATTGGAGAGTAAGTGAAAGTCATAAAAGAGTCGTTAAACGCAGACTTATAAGTATTTTAATTAAATCTGGAATGAACAAGTCCAATATAAGTTCTTCAGTTGAAAAAATTATGAAAGTTATGAAGGGTTAAAATGATTACTACTGAAGAGTTTAAAAAAGAAGTTTGGAGACTTGCATATAAAGTAGGTGTGGAACCTAAAGAAATTCATATCCGTAAAATGAAAAACAAATGGGCCAGTTGTTCAGCTAAAGGAAGATTAACTTTTGATAGTTCTATTCTTAGTGAATCAACTGAAACACGTTTTGAAATAATTATTCATGAATTACTCCATTTAAAATACCCAAATCATGGTAAGATGTTCAAAAGATTACTTGATGCATATTTAAGGAATGAAATTGATATTATGATGAAATAAAGAAGTAAGTGGGGATTTGGTGGAAAAAGAACAGATAGTCTGGAATATCGTTAATAAAATGAGATCTGGAAATAAGAGTTATGATTTAAACTCTTTTATTGACTTTTCCGAATCTGAAGGTATAGATGTAACTATTGATCTTTTAAGAGATGCTGACAGAGGGCTTGGAGTACGAGGTGGAGGTTATTTTCCTCCAGAATTTGTTTTAAATTTTATTACTTCTTATCTTAAAAACATTGATGTTGATAAAATATTGGATCCTTGGGTAAAAGTTGGTTCTGTACTTATCCCTTTGACGGAAAAATTAAAACCTGACCTTTCTGTTGGTTTCATTCACGATAAGACTAACATAACAGTTATCAATAGATTACAAAAAAATTTGGATATAAAATGGGAAATAGATGATCCAAATACTGTTTTAGATAAAAATTCCAAATTTGATGTTATTGTTAGTTTTCCTTTATGGAGTCCCAAAAAAGATAGGTTGAACTTTAATTTAAATGATGGAGAAAACATTTTAATTTTTGATAATGTTGAACACTTAGAAATGCTTAAATCTTTGATATTTTTAAAAGAAGGAGGTACTGGATTTTTTATTTTAAGTAAAAGATTTTTATCTTTTAGAAATAAAAAAAATAATGTTTTTGCTAATTTAAAGAAGTTTGGGATATATATTGATGCTGTACTGGAAATACCAAACGGTTCTTTTTCAAATACAGGGGTTCCTGGGGATTTAGTTATATTTAAAAAAGAAGAACCTTCAAACCTTTTTGCTGCTGAATTAAGTTCAGAAACTAGTTACAATAAAAGTCTTTTAAATAATTTAAAATCCCGTAAGAGAGGAAAAATACCTCAATTAGGTATAATACAAGATTTAAATGATTATAAATCTTTAAATTATTTCATAAATGAAAATGAAATAATCAAAATGGCTAAAATGTCAGGATTATCTGAAATTCCGATTTTGGATATTCTAGTAGATGCTAATTTAGCTAAAAATGGTAAGGATTTCGATGAAACACCTAATAGTGTTTATTTACCAATTATTGGTGAATCTGATACAGTTACATCTATTGATAAATTGAAAATAAAACCTCAAAACTACATTCAATTAATTTTAGATGAGAATAAAGCCAATGCAGAGTTTGTATCTACATTATATAATACTAAATTGGGAAGAAAAATTAGAAAATCATTGACAAGTGGAGTTACTATTCCTAAAATTAATAAAACTAATTTATTGAAATCTAATTGTTATATAACTGATATTGAAACTCAAATCGAAACTATTGCTGTAGATTCTATGCTCAATGAAATTTTTACACAATTAGATTTATACAAAAAAGATTTATGGAAATGGCCTAAATCTAATAAAAGGGTTCGTAAATCAATTGAATTATTAAACGTTGGTCAAACATTTGATTATTGGTTACAATCTCTCCCCTATCCTCTTTCATCTATTTTATCAACTTGTAAAGCAGATAGAAATATTGAACATAAAGTTACTCACCTTTTAGACTTTTTTGAAGCTTATTCTGTGTTTAATGCTACAATAATGCTTAGTTCTATCAGTGCAAATAAGGAATTTTTTGACAGTTACTTCTCGCATTGCATTAAAACCGAAGATGAAAAAAATAATTGGATATGTAAAGCTAGTTTTACAAATTGGAATATTTTAGGTGCTTGTTTAGCCAAAAAAACACGCCAATTACTGGCTGATAAAGAAAGTAAAGATTTATGTTTGAAATTATTTGGAAATCCAACTAAAGAATTTATGAATTTGATTACAAGCGCAGAAGTATATAATATTTTACGTGAGGTTGAAGAATATCGTAATTTATGGAAGGGTCATGGTGCCATAGTTAATCAAGAAGAATATCAAAAGCGTTTTGACATATTAAAAGGTTATTTAAGTAAAATTAGAAGTAGAATATCCTTTGTTTATGATGATGTTTCCTTGATTCTACCAAGTCTAATGGACTTTGATGAAGAAATTTATAATACTCGTTGCAAAGAAATAAAAGGTTTCTTACCTTTTGAAGATAAAGAAGTTGAAACTATTACTCCTTTAGTTAAAAATAAGCTTTATATAATCCATGAAAATCAGTATGAACCAGTGAAATTACTGCCATTAATTCGTATTATGCCAGGGCCTAAAACCGATAATAATGCTTGTTATTTCTACAATCGATATGATACTAAGGAAAATAAAGCTCGTTTCTTATCATATCACTTTGAGGATGAAGCTGAAGTTAATTTATATGATGATGATGTAAAATCAGTTTTTTCTATTTTAATGCCCCATCATTAATAATTAAATTTTAGTACTGCTCCCTCCAAGTCCACGGACTGAAACCAAAGCTCCTGAAGTTCGAAAACCCCAGGTTAGACCCTTCCATTTGAAACCCGATAGAATCCTGCCTTGCACATGGATGGAAAACCCCGTAGTAACCACCAGTTGCATTGTTGGCCTGAATTGAGTTAGATCCATAGAGGGCTGTGATGTTGGTGAAGTTTCCACGCGGTATCAGGAACCACCCTGCAACGTATCTACCTCCATTGTTAGCTTTGATAGTTATTCTATCGGCACTTGAGGAGGCTGTGTATGAAGATCCAAATGGTGCTGTCTTGGTGCTGAGTTTTACCCATGTGTAGGGTGTCGTGTAGAATTCAACAGCACCCCTGCGCCACGTGTTACCGTCTGCAACCACGTTGTTTCCTGAAGTGTCCACGAACTCGAATGGTTCCCTAAAGGCATTCTTTTTTTCTAAAGATTCTCCTCTTACAATGACATAGGCACTGTAGGTCCTGTAAATATCAGGGAAGTCAAAGGTTATGGTGTCCTCATCCCAGGACGTAGGTGAGTAGGATGTACCTGAAACATACAAAGTGGTGTTTTCATGCATATAACCGGGGATATGGAACCTTGCATAGGCAATGTTGTACCAGTAACTCGGCCCGTTGTAAATACTGACACGGATCTCAGTTATATTCATCTCTGAGGAAAGGGGAGAGTTGTAGGATACCAAATCACTGTAGGAGTTGTAACTACTCACGGGGTTGTTGTCCTTCCTAAACTCCTCAACAGTCAAGTTGGATGAAGAGGGAATGGTCTCCTTCAAACCAAAGTTCCTGGCGTTGTTCTTGTACTTAATCTCCCTGAAGCTCTTCTTCCTGTTGACAATGACGTAGCCGTTCTTAAAACTTCCATCCGTCCCGTTACACATTGAAAATTTTAAACTCCTTGCAGAACCCGCAGGTATGCTTGGAACTGTGAAGTTCTTATTAAGGGTTTTTCCGTCGTAAGTGCGTACATAAAACTCCATGGTCGAGTTTGGCGAGGGAGCAGAGCCGTAGTTTGCAACCGCCACCCTGTAACCTGAAACGTACTTGTTTGGCATGTTGGCATCCCACGGAGAAACACCGATAACAGATAGATCTGGATATCCTGCAGCCTCAATAGATGAGATAAAAAGGGAGAGGATGATGAGGCCAAGGAAGGCACAGGTGATGATTTCAGACCTTACCAACGAGGCCACCTCCTGCAAACAGAGTTAAGGTTGCAAGCATCAGACCGAGCTGGTCACTATCTGAACTCTCTTCACCCTCTGCATCGGGGTTGGTTGTACCGTCGAAATCGAACATGGACTGGTCTGAATCTGATGAATTCGTTTCATACGGCACCCCTTCAACCAGGTTGTCGAACTGACTCTGTAGATCTGAGAAAAATGTGTTCTTTGCATCTTCCTGATCGGTTGAATCTGAACCCGCTGCCAAGTCCTGAATTGTTTGGGAAGGACCCACCAGGACATCAGCGATGTTGTTTCCATATTCGTCATTCGTTGAAGTGGTTGAATTTGTTGTTTGATTGTTGTTGGTCAAATCCTGATTTAACCAGCTAATAAGGCCTTGATCAAGTTCTTCAGATGTTGAATTTGTGGAATTTCTATTTTGAGATGTGCCTGAGCTGGACTTCAGGTCTTTGGTTAAAGATCCAGAACCAGAAGTTGTTCCAGAGCTACCCTTAGAATAACCAGAGTATCCTGTCGAGTTTCTCAAATTAGAGTAAGGATTGTACGAACCTTTAGTACTGTTGTTGCCTGTTTTGTTCAGTTTTGTGGAGTTTGATGAGGCAGAGGCAAAAAGATCGCCAGGAACACCGCACAGAACGCAGTAAGTGAGAGGAATTAAGAGTAAAATAATGACAACACAGAGGGCAGTTTCCTGCTTTGAACCCGTTTGAATCCTGCTTTTTTCCTTCTTGGGCATGACCAGACGAGTCTTGGAGAATGGATAAAGGAAAGGTACTCCCTTCTTTGTAACGGCATCTAAAAGAACGTGCATGGAAAAGGCTGAGAAGCAGGCAATTCCAAGGGCAGGTTTAAGAAAAATTAGTACAACGATGGGTATGAGCCAGATTCCAGAGTGTCCCCATCCCCTGTGCTCACCAGTTAGTTTATCGATCAAGTCAGGGAGTACGGAGAACAGGACAACAGTAAGGACACCTGCTATGGTGTATGGCTGACCAAATATCCAGATGAGCAGGGTGTATAAAAGCAACCCTGCAGGTATATGTGTGTAGAACCTCATGAGCCTCACCAGTACCCTGGAACCTCCTCAGGTTCACTTTTAAGTTTTTCAGGAAGCTCAAGGGAGGTTTCAACTTCATGGCCCTTGAGTGCCCTTAGGACATTCTTTTTTCCGAAGTTTGCAACGGCCAGCTCCAGTGAATCGAATATTGCAAAGATCACATCATCGTCAATGGCCTTGACCTTATGTGGCTCACTGAAGTTGAATTTTAACTTCATCTGTTTCTTATCTAGGAGTAAAATTCCTTTGTAACTCATTTTTATCACCTCTCATCTGATAAGGTAAAGCAGCGTCCTCACAACTAAGAATGCAAACCATAGGGCACTGATTAGCATGACGGACCCTATCAAACTGATCTTCAGGAAGCATATGAAGATGAAGGCCCCGACGATGAGGACGAAGGGCATTGTTATGTCAATTTCAGAGCCTGAGCCTTCACTTTTCATCAGCTTTTGGTTGACAACTTCGAAGGTCTGGTAGAACCCGAATGCCTCCTTTTTGAAGTTTCCGCAGATGGATCCCAGGAAAACTATGCGCTCATGACCTGAAATCGAGAGCCAGAACCTTGATGTTGCAGGTGTCAGTCGTTCAAAGTGGTTGAACACAAGAACAACCTTGAAGCCTGACACTTTCTTGAAGAGCATTTCCTTCAACTCTTCGATTGTCATCCTCTGGAACTGTGTTGGGGCCGGTACTTTACGGTCACGCGTCTCCTGTATTGCTGTGATGAGCTGGATGAGTTTGGGTTTGATGGGGGCAAGTTCATTCAGGTACACCACAGCGTAACTCTCTGAGACAGCCTCAACGTAGTTGTATGCATTCTTCTTCCAGACAAGGGAGTTCTTTCCCGCTTTGATGTTCTCCAGGATCTTTTCTAAACACTCAGGTTTCCTTGGTTGCATTGGAATCGCTTCTGCAGTTCGTTTGAAACCAGTTCATGGAACTCAAGGCCTCGCAGGCAGGCGTTGTTGTAGTCGATTGAATATGATTTTTCGTGGATCTCGAGAGCGTTGGGTTTAACAATACGCCATGAACTGTCCCTGTCAATGAAGCGTAGGGCAACACGAGCTTCAGCGTTGAGGTCGTGGGCGCACTTTAGAAGGGTGTGGATCTGGCTCTTGCGGATCTTGACCCTGGAACCCCTCGTAGTTTTAACCTCAATCACAAATACTGAACTCCTATCACCTGCCAAAATATCAGGAGACCTGGCAGATGACCCTGGCAAACGGAAGGCAGTATATTGAGCATCCTTGAAAAGCCTCACAAGCTCCTGTTCATAGGCAATTCCACTTTTTTTATCTATCATGGGCAGTACACCCCTAAAACCTGATTTTTCTGGGCACACCTGTACCAGTAGGGTTTGTAATGATATTTTTTGGTAACTAAAGAGGGATCGAATGTAGTCCACGAACCATCTTCAAGTTGAACTTCCAGCCACCTGTGAGCATTTGATTGAGAGCTTCGTCCCTGAACGAGTTTGACCGTGTAACCGTTCTTTGTGAGGACCTCCACTGCAAAATCTGAAAGGCCCCAACAGTCACCGTATCCAGTTGCTATAACGCCATGAGCTGTTTTTGATGCACCTTTACGGTGGTTGAAGTTCTGCTGTAAGTAGAATGCAAGTGTTTTCAATCCCTGACGGCCATGGAGGTTTGAGAGTCTGCTGTCAGAGATGGGCACAGAACTGCGCTGGTAGTTGTATTCTCTTGTGTAGCTCTGGTCGATTAAGGTCCTGTCCATGTTGTCTGTATCATCTATCAACACCTCACCTGGTTTCATCTGGTCGAAGTTGGATCCATCGGGACAATCGTCATCCGGGATCTCAACCTCAGAGACCTGTGCAGCATAGGAAGTTCCTGAAAACCCTATTATGCCGAAGTAACAGCAGAGTATGAGGAATCCTAAAACCCTTTTCATGGAGCTACCACCTAAAAATGGGAGATTTAGGGTTTTATGGCATTAAATCTCCCTGTCCTCCGTTGTCTTCCTCAAATTCATCGTCTCCACCGTAGTCTCCTTCACCATCTGGGTTGGTTGCAGGTGGTTCAAGGGGGTCCCATGGTTCGTCGGTGTAGTAGCCTTCATCACCTTGTCCTGGCTGGTTCTGTTGATCATTAGAGTTAGTTGGGTTTGTGTTAGTAGGGTTCTGTGGCTTTACAGGTTTTGAGGGCTTTGTGGGGTGTGAATTAGGTTTTTTCACAACGGCTACTGCAGAAACTGCCTTTTTACCTGTGCTGTGTGTGGATGTTCCTTCATAGACTGTGCCGGAGTCAATGCTTTCAGAGTCCAGAACATCGTCTGCAGTTTCGTTCATCTCCGAAGTGGGGTTTTCAAGGTTCTCCTTCATCTGCTCATCTGTCAAGGGTTCTTGAGCCGCAGGGGCAGGGGTGGCGATCTGCTGAGAGCTATCGTTGTTGAGGTAGGAGTAGCCAGCCACACCAGCGACCAGGGCAAGTATCAGTAGTCCAAAGATGAGAGGAACCCTTGGAATTTCTTCTAAATCCATTCATATTCCTCCTTTTTAGGTATTTTTTATCAGTCCTTTTTGTAACTTCAAAAAAAAGAAAAAAAAGTTAAAAAATTGGGTTTTTTATAAGACACGTCTAGCTGAAGTATCTCTGGTTGTTGCCTTCGTTGAGTTCGGTTATGGCGTAGTAGGGATCGACTATAGTGTATCCTCTGCTGAATGCACCGTTTATAACGATGTCCTTGGACTGTCCTGCACCTATGGTTCCTGCGTTAAGGTGGATGGTCCTGTAGGTTCCGTCGGTTTTTCTGACAACAAATTTAACAAGGACCTTGGATGCATCCGAGAGTCCGATATTTTCTATCTTTGCAGTGGTCTTGTCGCTGGCTTTGGTTATGCTCTTAACGCGTAGGTCGGGCAGCATGAATCCTTTGTATGCTGTGACTCCGCTTGCGGTTCCAGCCAAGTAGTAACCTCCAAAGACTGAGGGTTCAGAAGTGGTGGGGGCGTCCTGAACTGCAGTGAGGTTGTTTCCAGTTTCCCTATCGAGAACTATTGCTTTCTCGCTGTTTGAGAATATCACGCACGTACCTTTGACAAACACGTATTTCACAGGCTGTGCAGCACCTAGAACGTCGGTCTTGGTCCACTTGGTTGAACCATCGGCTTTGTTCAGTGCCCTTGCATCGTTAGCTGTACCTACAAAGACGTATTTTCCTGCCTTAACCGCGGATCCGTTTCCTGAAACTGTGATGTCTTGGCTCCAGACCTGTGCACCGGTGGGGTCTATCTCCTTGATGGCTGAGGAGGTTGTGACGAGTATGTTCTGACCGTCCCCTGTGATCTTCTGTGGCTGTCCGGTGTCTGAGGTCCATGCCTGTTGGAATGCGAATCCGCAGCTCATTGTGGCTATGAGCACGCAGAGAAACATTATCCCATGTCTTTTTCCTATCAATTTTTCACCTCCCTGGAAGCTTTAAAAAGACAAGGAATATCTAAGGATGACATGCCTAAAAACCGTTGGAGGACAAAGATTTAAATAGTGAGTAATACAAACTATGAAGTTTAAGCATAAACTCTTAAATTTCAATTAATTATTCACATTATTAGATCTAAAAAAAGTTAGTGAATTCCTATTTTTTGTGAATAGCCATGGTTTGTTGTGGTTGAACAGTTTGAATGTAATTGGATATTTTTTTGTATTCATTTACTAATTTAAATGGGAGTATGTGATTTTTGTTTTCGTATTGTACCAGCAGTTGGGGTGGATCTTCCACTGTAAGACTGTTTAGGTCTTAATTTTTAATAAATATATTATGGTAAGGATTTTCAGGTATCAGTTTAAAAATTTATTTCCACTTAACCTTTAATCTCCATCTTCACGAGCTTTGCAATGTAGCCCCCAATACACATCATAAAGCCTGGAAGTACCAATAAATTCAGCAAGGTCCCTGCAGTCACAGGTACAAATGTGCTGTTAATTAAGGTGTAGGGTATTAGGATAATGGAAACACCAAGACCTGAAATCAGCCCAGCTCGGGCTTTAGTACCGGGGGATGTGAAAGTTGCTACAAATCCTCCCATAATCAGAACTAAAACAAAGGAATCTGTAAGGACCGTGGGATTGTCCCAGAAAACTGTGTTTAAAAGGATGAAGAGTCCCAGTACAATCACTGTTCCTGATAAAATACTGTATCTATTTTTCATTCTCATCCAGCTTCTGAATCTCTGAAGTTTTTCCCGCGTACTTGTAGATCATGTAACCAATGAACACTACAAGACCCACCACAACTAGCATGTCCAGTGTGTGGAAGTATCCACGTATTATTTCCCATCTTGGACCTAACTGAACTCCAATGTAACCCAGAACAAAGCACCATGGCAGTGAACCCAAAAAGGTGTATGCTACAAACTTCTTAAGGTCCATTCCAGTTATTCCTGCAGGTAGGGATATGAAGGTTCTGATACCGGGCAGAACTCTGCTTACTAAGACTGCCTCGTAACCGTACCTGTCGAACCATTTATCTGCAAGTGCCAGCCTGCTTTTGGTTACAAGAACGTATTTGCCGTACTTTTCAAGTAGTGGCCTTCCTCCTTTCAGTCCCACGAAGTAGGCTATGAGGGCTCCGAAGAGGTTTCCTAAAGCTCCGATGAGAGTTATGCCCCATAGTGTCATGTTGGTGCTGCCCTGCCAGACAACAAATCCGCTGAAGGGCATTATAATTTCACTTGGAAGGGGTATGCATGCGCTTTCAAGGGTCATCCCAATGAAAACACCCCAGTAACCCAGGCTGCTTATAAGGTTAATTACGAAGCTGCTTACAAATTCAATTATACTAAACATAAAATAACCTCTGTAATTCTATTTTTAAGAGATGCTACCTTTGATTAAGTCTCTTTTAATGCGTTTTTAACAGGTTTTAACCAGCATGCTGGTTTATTAAGTGGAATATGAATATGTCAAATTCTTCAATCATAAAAAAAGACTAACTTCAATCTTTTATGATAAAAACTTATTTAACAGTTATTTTAATTATTTAACCTTGTTTTATGGGATAATATTTAAAAAAATCATTTAAAAATGGATTTTTCAGATGATAATTCCACTCAGTTCCTTGACCTTAATTTAATGACCTATATTTAAGTATTTATTCCAAAATTATGCCCCAATCTCAACCCAATCTTTTTTTCACATTAACCAAAAATCAAAAAAGGGGCTTAATAATTTAAAAAAATAAAAAAAAAGTTGGAATAAAAGAAGATTTAAAATTAAAAAGGAGAAAGATTTGGGATAAAACCTTTTAATTGGGGTTAAATATTTTGGGCAGGAATTAATCGGTTTTTAGTTCCACTTAAAAAAAAATATTAGTGGGATATGAAATTTTATTGCCCTTTAAAAGTTTTTGAGGATTTATCACCATGTTATTCTGAATAAAATGCCTAAAGCCACCAGTTGAATTGCATTTAGTGTGAATAATTCCACCAGATGTTCCATTCCTTCAGGGTTGTGGGTTCCGGCACCTGAAATTAGAAGCATAACCAGTACTCCCGTTGCCAAGACGTTTTGGAGTAGAAGAACAAGTGTGAAATACAAGAGTCCTATTGTGAATTCAGATTTAATCTTCTTGTAGCTTGTCCAGTAAATGTAGAGCAATCCGAATAGTAAGGAGATATTTACTGCTCCAATTCCAATGGCTACGTATTGAATTACATTCAACATTCCTGATTCAATTAATATCATCTTTTCTCATTCCTCCAATTAATGACCTTCTCCAGATTGTTCTACCCCAATCTTTTCCCAGATCTCTTCGAAAATACCGTAATTCTCTTCCATTTCTCCAGATAAAAAATAAAGTTTACCGTACTTATCACCAGTTGGTTTAATTAACTTATTTTTCTCTAAAATTTTGATGTGATGGCGTACTGTTTTGTAATCTAAATTAAGCTCCTCTGAAAGCTGATGCATGTTGTAAGGTCTTTCGGCCAGGGCTTTGATTATCCTTGCCCGATTTATACCTCCTCTTTTGCCAGCTATTAACCACCAGAGTAACTTCTTCATAACAATCCCCATCAAATGAACTTAAACATACAATTAAGATTCTTTTTAATTATCCTTTTGGACGAATTATTATAAATATTATTGTTAATTAGGTGATTCTTTAGATTAATAGGGTTTTTTTAATATTCACTGAGATTACATAGAATTGATGTTTTAAGTGTATTAATTACATTAGTATTCTGTTTTCGTGAAAGTTATGTTTGTAATTTTTTTGAAAGTTAAGGTAAAAATTGGGGTGTAAATTGGAAAAAATGTTATAGATATAATAAGAGACATCCATAATCGTCATGCAATGACCATTTGACAAACTGAACTCATTTATCACAACTAACCCTCTTAATATCACCAGGGGAGGGTTCTTTTATTCAAATTCTTGTTTTAAAATAGTAAAAAGATTATATACTTCTTGAAAAGGATTTTTTTAATGGTTGTCATGTCTTAATCATGACAGCATGCATTTGATATCCAAATTCTCTCTTTTTATTCCTATAAAAAAAGGTTAATGGGTTGTTGATTATTTTCTAAGTTAAAAAGTATTTAATTATGGACTAATCTACTTCAAAATTTGATAATCTGTTTTCATCTATGTAAAGTGGGCATTAATTGGGTTGAGATTGGGGCATAATAGGGGAATAATTATTTAAATATAGTTAATAAGACTAATAACAACGAATAGGGATTAATTCTAAAAAAATCCCTAATATAATATGTTATGGTTAAAATAGATGAGTTTCAATTGATTAATGGATAATACAAGCAATAATCCCGTTTTAGGAAATATTGGAAACTAATGGATTATTGATCATCCGAAGTAATGAAATTCTCATTTATTAACCACTCCATGGTATACTGGGTTTAAAATTTACATTATGGTTTTTTTTTAAACCATGATTTAAAAAGTTAAAAGAATCGTTAGGGAGTTTTTATGAATGTTTCATGTTTTAATTACAGGATTAATGCATTACAATACTGTTTTATTTTATTATGTTAATCTGGGAATGCAAAATAGTTTTCTAAACCATTTAATGCCTATTTTAACAGCTTTTGGAAGTCTAATGGCTTGGGGAATTGTTTGTGTGGCCTTGTATCTTTTGGGCGGAACCAAAGCTAAGAAAGTGGCTATCCTGGGATTACTGGCACTTTTTTTAGGAAATGTTGCAGTATACTTCTTAAAATATTTAGTTGCAGAGCCCCGGCCGTTTCTTGTTCTACCCCACGTTCATCAGCTCGTTCCAGAAACTGAAATTTACTCATTCCCTTCAGGCCACACAACAAGTTCTTTTGCAGTGGCCACAGTTCTGGGCCTTAAATACAGTTTAGGGATTAAAGGCAAAAAAATCAGATTAATCTATCCATTAATCCTCTTTGCAGGAGTAATAGGATTTTCCAGAGTTTACATAGGGGTTCATTATCCATTAGATGTTATATGCGGAGCATTAATCGGAATCTTCTTTGCTCTGGCAGTTTTGAAGTTAGAAACCAACATCTTCAACAACAAAATCTTTAAAATGAGGGGAATGGATAGAATAATGAATTTTAACGTATTAAATTTTATAAAAAAAATATGATGAAAGTAAAATAGAATATTAATTGAGATGGGGAGGTTAGATTGGGAAATAATTTTAGTTTCTATCTATCAGTTGCAGTTGGTAAATCAGTAAGATGGGGCTTAAAAAGATTTAATAGGAAAGCTACGGCTTTACCCGGAAATATTGCCCTTAAAATTGAACCAGATTTACTGAAGATCATCCGTAATATGTGCAAAAAAGTGGTGGTGGTAACAGGTACCAATGGTAAAACCACAACCACCAACCTGATTTACCATATCCTCAAGGAGGATAATGAGAATATTCTCTCAAATTTGAGAGGTGCCAACATGCCCCAGGGTATTGCAAGCACGATTATAGAAAACTTTAAATCTGAATATGATTGGGGAATCTTTGAAGTTGATGAGGGATCATTCCAAAGAATAGTAAGTGATCTGGAGCCGGATTACGTCATTGTAACAAATTTTTTCAGAGATCAACTGGATCGATACGGTGAAATAGAAAATACAGTTTCAATGGTGCGTGATACCTTAAAACCATTGAATACAACTTTAATTCTCAATGCAGACGATCCACTGGTATCTCAACTTGCACAGCTTAATAAAAATAATATATTTTATGGCGTAAAAAAGAATGAATTCAGCAGTAAAGACAAAACAGTTGTAGAAACTCAATTATGTCCAGTATGTGACAGTTACATGGACTATGAATACTTTAACTATGGACAATTAGGATCCTACCATTGTAAAGAATGTGGATTTGAAAATCCAGATTATGATTACTACTCCACAAATATCCACTACAACCAAGAATACTCCTTTGATATGGTGGGTAAAGAAATTTTTAGGGATATAAACTTCAAATATGAAGGTATTTACAATATCTACAATGTTTGTGCAGCCTTTGCATTCTGCTCTGAAGTAGGAACGGATCCCAATAATATTTTGGATAGAATTAAGAATTTTGATTATAAACTTGGACGGATGGAAGAGTTCAAATTTTCTGACAAGTTAGTTAAAGTTGCCCTCGTAAAAAATCCCATTGGCCTCACAGAAGTAATAAACAGCATCTACTATGATAAGAGAAAAAAATCTATTCTTTTTATTTTGAATGATAACCCTGCAGATGGAATGGATGTTTCATGGATCTGGGATGCATGTATGGATAAAATCCATGGAATTGAAAATTTAAAAACAGTGTCTTGTTCAGGTAAAAGAGCAGAAGACATTGCACTCAGGCTCAAATATGATGATCTATCAACAAAGATGATAGAAATAGATGAGAACATTGAAAAATCAATAAAAAAGGCTGTTAATCAGGATGATGTTGAAATCGTTTATATCTTACCTACATACACAGCTGTTTTTCAAACGCGTGATCTTGTGCTAAAATTTCAACACGAAGGGAGGGATTTATAAATGGAATTAAACATCTACCACATGTACCCTGAGGTACTGAATCTTTATGGAGATATAGGTAACGTTGTTTGCCTTAAAAAGAGATGTGAATGGAGTGGAATAACACCAAAAATAACGAATTTTGATATAAACTCTGAAAAAAAGGACTTAAAAGATGGGGACATATTTTTCATTGGTGGGGGCTCAGACAGATCCCAAAATATTGTTTACTCCCATTTTAGAAAGTACACAGAACAGTTCAAAGAAATAATTGAGGATAATGGTGTTGTTTTGGCTATCTGTGGAGGATACCAACTTTTAGGAGAAAAATATATTGACAGTGCAGGCAACGAAGTTCCAGGACTTGGAATTTTTAATTATTCCACTTTAAGCGAAGAAGGACGCTTAATCGGAAATATAATAATTGAAAATCAATTAAATTTACTTCCTAAAACCATTGTGGGCTTTGAAAATCATGGAGGAAGAACATACAGTGATTACAAACCGTTAGGCATTGTTAAAACAGGTTACGGTAACAATGGTAAAGATATGAAGGAAGGAATAGTTTACAAGAACTGTATAGGAACATACCTTCACGGCCCATTACTCCCTAAAAATCCTCATTTAGCAGATTACTTAATTCTGAAGGCTCTTGAAAGAAAATATGGAACAAAAAGTTTAAATGAAGTAACTGAGGTAAATGAATTTGAATATTTAGCCCATGACAAAGTTATTGAAATGTACTCAAAATAATACAGGCAGAAAACCTCACAATCCACTTTTTAAATTTAATAGAAACATAAAATCCAAAATAAGATGCACATAACAGAAACCATGAATACACCTAGTAAAGACTATTTTAAACCCATAAACTGTATTTGAAGGACAGCCTGATCCCATCAGGGTATCAAAGAATTGCTCAATTCGGCCTGACTCGGTAAAGACCTGGAGCTGAACCCTCCACAGGTGCACCACAGGACCTGAATTTATCACGTCTATCACGGCACTTGCAGGCTCGTCGGTGTTAAATTGCAGCTGGCCCGGGTACTGAGTGGGGAGTTGGAGGATGTGCAGGTGGAGCCTGGCTGGGCTGGACACTTTCAATATCATTAACTGATCAGTTTTTATGCTATTTCTTCTAATTATGATAATTTTTTCTTTATTTTTTGGTATTTATTTCAGAATTATGTTATTATATTCTGAACAGTCTATTTATGTTGTATAAAATTCTATGTTTTCTATTTGGTTTTAAACGAAAAATATTAATAATATTAACTTGAACTCTTAAAATAGGAAAAGGTTTAGATTACTTCAATTATGTCTAATTGATTAATATGGGGGGCTTTTGGTAATGTTTTGTAGTAAGTGTGGGGTAACTAATGATGAAGATGCTGTTTTTTGTAAAGAATGTGGTTCTAAACTTAATTCAAACAACTCACAAGTTGTTATATCCAAGAATACTGAAGTAAAAGGTTATACTAAGGTTATTGGTTGGATATCTGCTTTTATATTTCCACCTCTGGGATTGGTTGTTGGACTGTACCTCCTTTATCATAATGCAAATGATAACGATTCATGGTTTATTTTCGGAATAGCTTTCATAATATCTTTCTTAGTAATATTAGCCATTCTTTTAAATATTGAAGGCAATTTAAGTTACATAAGTGATTTAATACCACAAATGAGGGTGTATTAAATTGAAATGCATCAAATGTGGACATGAAAACGATTCAGATGCTAAGTATTGCGAAAAATGTGGCTCAACGCTAACAATAACCGAATCCGCAAAACAAGATAACGAAGGAATGAAGACCTCTACTAAACTGTTGATCTTAGTAGTGGTAGTTTTGGTTGCAGGTTTGGGTTTGACTTCGGGAATGTTACTGCAAATGAACAAAGGAGTTGTAGCAGCTAATAACACGAATACCGTGAATCAGTCTGAAACTGTTACAGGCCAGGCTACATGGCATCAAGTAGCTACTTACACAGAACCTGACGAAGGTGTGATGAATTTCATTATTCAAGGCCAAAAGTGCAAGGTGGTTATGACTGCAACACCTCCAATGGACTATCAACAAAATATACTGGGTGTTGACTTGTTAAAAGATAATTCTGCCTTAACTACAGGTTTGATATCATGGGAACCCACAGAAGCCCTAACAACAAAAGAAAAAACCATCGAAACCTCAGCAGGACCAGGAAACTACCAAGTCAACATAGCAGTCACAGACCTCCAAGACTGGCAAGTAACAGTCTATGACTACTACTAAAATTCGAAGTGGGAGGTGATGTAATGTCAAAGAAATGTCCAAAATGTGGCACAGAAAATCAAAGCAATTCAACTTTTTGTAGTAATTGTGGAACTAAATTGAAAAATAGAAAGGCAGAGGGGTTAATCCTTGGAGCAATAGCTATTATAATCTTATTTATTTTATTTACTTTAGTTCCTTCCTCTCCAACAGATGATCAATCAGACAGTGACAAACCTTTAACTGAAAACCAATATGTCGCAAACGTAAACCATTGGGTAGAATGTTTAGACACAACAGGGGATGTTACAGAAGGAAAAATTGTTTATACTGACGTGGATCCTTCAAATGAGGCATTTTGTGGAAATGTTCTTACTATCATGATGGTAACAGTTCCTCCTGCAAGATATGCAACGTATCATAAAAAATTAACTCAAGCGACTTCAGACAGATTTAATGGGCTTTATGACATGTCAAATGGAAAAGAAAACGGTGATCACGCTTTATATAACCAAGGAAAGGCTTTGGTGGCAAAATCAGCATCAGAGTTTAAATCAATCAATAATCAGACCGAAGAAATGACTACTTGGACCTAGATAGTGGAGGTTTAAAATTGGAAAAGACTACAACAATACTTTTGGTTCTATGTGTGGTTTTAGTGGCTGCACTTAGTTTAACTGTAGGTTTACTGATAGGAAATCAAAACAATAATCATATGGTCGTCAATACCACAAATAACACAACCGCCGCAGCTAATAACACAACGAATCAAACTCAAACTGAAAAAACTAGTACTACTAAAAAGACTTCGAGTAATGGTAAGATAACTGCTAATCAAGCGGCAAATATTGCATTAAAGAGTGTAGGGGATGGATGGAGTGTTATGTACGTGGATTATGAAACTTCACCTACATATGTTGCTCCATGTTATCAAGTTGGAGTAAGGAACCCTGATACACATGTGTCTCAGGATGTATATGTAAATGCACAAACTGGTTCAATCATGTTAAATCCACAGGGTTAAATTAAACAAATTGTTCAACCATTCGATTATGATTTTTTAATTTTTTTAGAAAACAAAAATATTTGGATGTGATTAGTAATGAAAAAGATATGGAGTATTTTGGTACTGTTTTTAATTTTAGCTATTGTAGGCGTTTCTGGATGTATAGGCACAAATTCTGTTCAAAATAAGACATTTTCTAGTTCAGGAATTTCTTTTCAGTATCCTGGCAATTGGTCAGATAACGTAACTGTAAATTGGACTTCAGGTAATGCTCAAAATGAAACGATAGGTAATTTAGGTAATGGAAACGTGACTCTAGGAGTTCTTTATATCAACGCGAGCAGTCAACCCCTATTTGCATCATACGACATTCCATCACTAGGAAATCTGGCTGTTCTATCATGGAAAAGTGACGGAACGAATACCACAGTTTTAAGCAACACTAACAGACAAATAGGCAACAACACAGTAGATGAAATAATATACACCTCACCAAACCCGGTCTCAGGAGCAGTATACAAATATTACTATGTTATAACTGGTGAACAAGGTAAATCCATATACATACTTCGTTTTGGAGCACCTGAAGCTGACTTCGCTAACTACTATAGCCAGTTCCAAGGTATTGTAAACAGCATTAACATCACCAAATAACACCACAGAATCCAAGAGATAAAAGTGAAACCAACAAGGAGATGGCCGATAATCTGTACGCTTTAACATCAGAAGAAAACAATTAGAAAAAGGGGTAGAATCGCCAAAAAAGGTATATCTTTTAAGAAACGACTTTTCAATTGGAGGCAGTGCAGCGTCCTAATTAATTACTTGTGTAATGACCCCAATTCATACCCAAGGAGCTGCACCTCCTCACCCCATTTTACTTTTACAATATTGTTTGCAGTCGGCAATTTCAAGTGTAATAACATTTAATATACTATTTAATTCCCACGGCTGAGGGGCATATTTGAGCCTTCGGCTCGATTTTACTACATTTCATTGTTTGCTTTAAGTTGCAGCTGGCCCTGTGAGTGGTTCTGGAGCTGTACAAGGTCATTATGAGTAACAGCGCAGTTCCTTAATAACAAAATATAAATAACTCTGTAACCGACTTTTAAATTGGAGGCGGTGCAGCACACTAATTTTTTCAAGTTTAGAACCCCAATCTACCCATGAAAAGCTGCACTGTTCCTCACCCCCACATATTGCTTTTAATTAACAATTTCCTCTCTTTTCATTAACATTGCCTGATTTGAACAATATTTACTGCCCTGAACAATTTCACCTGCAGCTGGAAGGATCCTGAGCTCTGGCAGAAATTCATGTTTTCTAACAATCACTCTAACAATCACTCATTTCATAGCCCCTTGCTTGCAACTGGGCTTGTTCCTGAAAATATATGTTGAGGAGCCTATCGAGGGGCCCCCGCCCCACGAGCGCTATCCCGATTTGCATATATCTTCAGTTGAATTGGAATGGACGCAAGATGATAAAAACTTATTTTTTTTAATTTTCTTTATCATCTTGCGGAGCGTATACAACATCGTTAAACTGTCGTATGACAAAATTAGGGTACCACGCTTCAGAGATTCAAATCATAGGGGCAATGAATTGAATTTTCAAGGGTTCCAGCACCATCGGTTGCTGGGGCCGCTAGCGCGGAGGCAGCAGGATGGGGGAGATGAAAATCCAATTCTTGCGGTTTCTATGATTTACGAGGGCTGGAGGTGCGAAATTTCGCCATACTCGGCAGTTTAGCGAAGTAAAATTACATCATATTCCAAGTTTTTTTCCAATAAAAAAATTTTTCAAAGATGGCTGGATTTAATTCAATCAAACCTATCCTGTAGTTAAAATTTGTAAAAAAATAGTGTACTCACCCAAAAAATTTAAAAAAAAGATATTTAAAGATGGATAGTTCAAATCAACACGGCCAAAGGCACAATTACATGCAGCACGATATCTGCAGAGAAATGGGATATCATGGCTGATTCTAAACCCTTCTTCCAGTAAAGCCATCCAAATATAATTCCGCCAACAGCATTTAGAAGAATGGTACGAACAATTACCATGGGTGTGAGTGTTGTTAGACTCATCACTGCAGGTAAATGGCCTGCACCAAAGATAACTGCAGCTAAGATAATGGCTAACCACATACCTGTGTTTGTTGGTTTTCCTTCTTCTGTACTTTTGATTTTAAAGATTATCCATGCAATTATGGTCATTAAGAATAATCTCAAGAGAATCTCTTCGTTTATTCCGCCATAGAAAGATGCTAAGAATCCCTGCCATGCAGGAGGAGTTATTGAAGCTTGAGTTATGTTGATGGATACACCAGCAAAGGAAAACAGATAATCAAGGCCAATTATCAGGATACCTGCCAATACTCCAAGGCCAATTGATATTCCAAGTATGGATTTTAAATAGCCTTTAACTTCACGGCCTTCGAGCCATCCTTCGAGTATTGGAAGTCCAAGTCCAACTTTTTTGGCAAGGTAAAGACCAACGAAGATAGTAAAAGCAAGCAGGACTATGGTCTGGATAATTTGAGCAGCCACGAGGACGGATAAAGGTACTGGTGAATTTTGAAGTAATCCCCCTTCAAGGGTGAGAGTGTACGGCCATATGGTTATGGCTCCAAAGGTACCTGCAATTAACAAAATCAAATACAATTTCCAGTTAACAATTTTTGAAATGGAATTTTTTCCCTCAGTTTTACTTTTAATCTGCATTTTAACCTCCCTTTAAAAAATATTAATTTTAATGAAGTATTATTAGTGTTACTCTATACTCAATTAGTTCCTTCGGTTATGTCTGTCCTAGTGATTTCATAGCATCTTCAAAGAATAGTTTCTATTTCAAGAGTAGTTTATAGGTGTATTGATTAGAATCCTTCGCTGCATGTTTTTTTTATATAGGGTAGGACATTCCTATTTACTGATAACATCATTATTGATTATCTCAAGTATACATATGATAAATGTCCTTAATGATATTATGTTATAATGTTTGAAGAACTATTAAAAGAAGTATTAGAATCCATTGAGAATTAAAAAAACACTTAAAAAAAATCTCTAATTTTAAAATTCAATATCCCTTATGAGTTGCATCGGTTCACTATCATTTCACTGAGGATCCGCTCAAACTCACAGTGGAGATCATCGTGTTCAGGATATCTGACATCCGCAGCAGGGATTGATTCGGTGGGCTTTCCAATGAACACCATTTCTTCACCACACTCTGAACAGTACATTCCATTGTTTGATGTGGCCCTACCACATACTGGACATTCCATAGCCATACACTAACCTCTTTATCATGATTTATAACTATTCTTCTTTATCCTGAAGTTATATATAATTTGTTTTTTTCTTTCCAAATGCCCACTTGGATCATCATGGCTTCAGAGAAGATTTCCAATTTTTATTACGGTCTTACAGGAAAATACCCGAAAAATATCCCTCTTCAGCTACAATAGAAAACCTTTAAAACCTACAAGATCAATGTAAGTTGGTATCTCACAAACCTTTAAAAGATTGGAAAATCAACTTTTGTTTGAATATCCAAGGATTAAAAAAGGTTTATTTCTGAATCATTATATTCAGTGAAAAATAGAAAATATATCGTGGTGAATGTTATGGAAGAAAATACTAAAAATTCAGAACTAACTGAAAAAGAATTAAAATCAAGAATGAGACTTTTCAAGCAGGCCCTTAAGGATGAAACTAAAAAGGACAAACTTCAGGACAGCATAGAGGGTTCTGAGGTTATGATACGCTTTGAGATATACTTGCCAACCAAGAATCCTGACAAATTCGTGGACGGTCTGTATCTTTACATGAACGATGAAGGAACCATAATGAGTGCAGAGTACTACCTCAAAAGCTCCGATGCAATGACAGTAAAACCACTGGGAGAAAAGGAGTTTAAAGTAGTTAAGGAATTATTCCAGGATGCATTCTCCCTTGAGATAGAGTAACCTATCCAATTCAATGAATATCTGAAGGTTCAATGTTCATTCCAATATGTAATGACATGTCCTGCAAAAGATCCCTCATGAAGTTGAACCACTCAAAAACTGGCATGTCATTTATATATGTTCAGAAATTCATAAAATAATATAAAGGGAACTTGATGGTTCCCATAAACTCTGAAAATGGAAATGATCTAATGATTTTTTTCAAAAACCATCCAGATCAACTGGATCAGCTTTTAAAAAAAGCTTTCATATGGGCATAATTTCGATTATACAGATCATCAACTTTTTTCAGTTAAAAAGCAACAAAATATAGTAACAATAAGCATGGAGGACAAAAATGCGAAGTTTTGAAAAATTAAGCTCCCTTAAAGATTATATTCCCTTAAAAAGGACAGAATCTGGGGGCAAAAATATAGGACTCCTTGTTGACGGCCCTAACATGTTAAGAAAGGAATTCAGTCTTAACCTTGACCTTGTAAGGGAAATAATATCTGAATATGGTAATATGAGAATAGGTAAGGTTTTATTAAACCAGTACGCCTCAGACAAGCTTATAGAAGCCATAGTTAACCAGGGTTTTACACCGATCGTTGTTGCAGGTGACACAGATGTTTATATGGCAGTTGAAGCCATGGAACTCATTTACAATCCTAACATTGATGTTATTGCACTCATGACACGTGATGCTGATTTCTTACCAATAATAAACAAGGCCAAAGAAAACGGGAAGGAAACAATAGTAATAGGTGCTGAGCCTGGTTTCAGTGCAGCCCTACAGAACTCTGCAGACAGTGCAATAGTACTAAAACCAGAAAACCAGAAAAGCCATTTCCACGATTGATATGATCATAGAATCTTCACTGGATGAGGTGAAACGCAGAGAATCTGCCCTGAAGATCATACGATCCAGGGTACGTTCCAATGGAAGGACATCCATCTACGACTTAACTGGTCTTGCAGGAGGATTTCCACTTTTAGATGGTGATATGGCTCTTCTTGAAACCTATGCAGGACCTGCAGTTTTTGAGGATGAGATCCAGAGGCTTGGAAGGGAACACCTTGGCGGGGAGAAAATCCTGGCCCTCAACAGAACCAGTTCAGGAATACTCGCAGCCATACTGGCCCTTGTACAGGATGGAGATGAGATCGTACACTACCTTCCAAAATCACCGGCCCATCCCTCAATACCCCGCAGTGCAGAACTTGTGGGTGCCAGCTACAGAGAATTTGATGATGTAAACCAATTCAAGGTTGGAGAAAAAACTTCACTGGTATTCATAACAGGATCCACCATGGACCATCAAGTGGTTGATGAAACCAATTTCAGGAAGGTTGTTGAGCTTGCACATGAACACGGTGTTCCAGTTTTCGTTGATGATGCTTCCGGTGCAAGGCTCAGAACGGTGGTTTACAAACAGCCCAGGGCAATGGACATGGGTGCAGACCTTGCAGTGACCAGCACAGACAAACTCATGGATGGTCCAAGAGGAGGATTAATGGCTGGAAAAGAGGACATCATTGACAGGGTCAAATCTAAGGCCCTTCAGTTTGGACTGGAAGCCCAACCACCCATTGTTGTTGCTATGGCCCGTGCACTTGAAAACTTCAAACCAGAACGTATAGTTGAAGCCTTCCACACTAAGGATGAAACTTACACAGCCCTCAAGGAGGATATCCCGAGCATCATGGAAACACCCACAGGCTTCATGATGAAACCAGAGGGGTTCATGGCAGAGATGGGCGCTGCTGGTGTTGAAACCTGTCTCAGCAAGAAGGATCTTGCCTTTGTCTTTGCAATGCTGCTCCTTGAGAAACACAGCATCATAACCATCCCTGCAGTTGGAATGCCCGGTGCATCTGCCACTGTGAGGATAGATCTTGCATCCAAGGATGCCTCAAGAATTGAAAGGCAGAAACTCATCGATGCATTTAAGAAAACCCTTCATGAACTTAAATCAATAGCCTCTGATGAAGGTGCATGCAGGGCAGTTCTAGGTACATCCCAGGATGCTCAAAGGAAGAACTAAACATATTTTTTATTTTTTCCCATTTCAAAACTTTTTTTTTACACAGGTGCAATACATGATAGAAATCAACGGGGCCCATGGTGAAGGTGGAGGAGCTCTTTTAAGGGTTTCTGCAGCACTATCTGCTCTTAAACTTCAACCATTCCACATGACCAAGGTAAGGGCTGGAAGACCAAAACCTGGACTCATGCCACAGCACCTCCATGCCCTCAAACTCCTTCAGGACATGAGCAGTGCAACTTGCACAGACATCCAGATAGGCTCCCAGGAATTTTACTTCAAACCAGAATCACGCGCTGGTGGAAACTATCACGTTGATGTGGCAACTGCTGGAAGCACAACTCTGATACTCCAGGCAGCAATGATCCCGGCATCCTTTGCAGATACAACCGTCACACTAACCCTCAGAGGAGGTACAGACGTTAAATGGGCACCACCAGTTGACTACCTGAAACACGTCACACTGCCCATATTACATTCCCTGGGATGCAGGGCAAATGTCCAGGTGAAACGGAGGGGACACTACCCAAGGGGAGGGGGTATTTTAAGGGCAGAAATAAATCCCGTAAAAAAATTAAAGCCAGTAACACTTTTAGAATCTGAATTTGATTCTATAAAAGGGGTTTCACATTGTGTGAATCTGCCAGAACATGTTGCAGTGAGACAGGCTGAAAGTGCCAGAAAGGTGCTCAGATCCGCAGGTTACAGTGCATATATTGAAATTCAGCATTCTACAGATGAGATCGGTCCTGGATCTGCCATAGTTCTCTGGACGGATGGGAAAACGCCCTTAGGTGGAAGTTCAATTGGAGAACCCCGAAAGAGGGCAGAACTCGTTGGAAAAAATGCAGCAGAAGAACTTCTGCACCACATATCTGGGGGTGCGGCCCTGGACAGGTACATGGGAGATCAGATAGTTCCTTACATGGCCCTTGCAGGAAAATCCCATGTAAAAACAGCAGAACTCACCCAGCACACCCTCACCAACATATACGCTGCAGAGAAGTTCACAGGAAAAACCTTCCATATACTGGGAGACCTTGGACAGCCATCTGAGATAATCGTGGACTGAAAAACATTGAAAAAAACATTAAAAATAGTTCATTATAAAATTCACTTACAAATTAAAAATATTAAAAATCAAGTATTTTATTGAAAAGTAAATAAAAAAAGGATTTATAACAAAATTTATAACAAATATATCCCCTTACTTTCTCTTACTACTTTTTGACATGGATGCATTCTCCAGATAGGACCTTTTTAAGGGTTCCATCGTCGAGTTCCACTATGAGAACACCGTCCTTGTTGATACCCACAGCTTCACCCTTCAGAGTCCTGCCACGTTTATGCACTTCAACGTAGTTTCCAATTGTTGTGGAGAGTATGCGCCATTCTTTAAGTATTTCAGGGAACTTACCTTCCTTGAAATCGCCGTAGGTCTTTTCGAAGTTAATCAGGAATTTCTGGACGAGTTTAACACTCTGTATCTCCCTTTCAAGTTCCATTTTCAGGGATGTTGCACCACTGCGAAGTTCTGGTGGGAAGAGATCCACGTCAACGTTCAGGTCGATACCTATACCCACCACAACGTAGTCAACCATGTCCACGGTTGCACTGACCTCTGTGAGTATTCCACAGACCTTTTTATCGCCAATTAATATATCATTGGGCCATTTTATCCCAACGTCAAGTCCACATTCACTTTTAAGGGTTTCGGCCACTGCAACACCAGTTACAAGGGTGAGCTGGGGTGCGTTCATGGGAGGTATTTCAGGTCTGAGTATCATGCTCATCCAGACACCACCTTCAGGTGACACCCATTTCTTTCCACGCCTGCCCCTTCCCCTGCTCTGACTTTCTGCCACAACAAGGGTTCCTTCTGGCGAACCTTCCTCTGCAAGTTTCTTGGCAACTTCGTTGGTTGAATCCACCTTCTTGAAGTAGTGAACTTCATGGCCCATGTACTCAGTTTCAAGGTTTCTCTTCAGTTCGTAGGGCAGGAGAAGATTGGGAGTTTTCCGGAGGCAGTACATGTCCCCATCGGATGATTCTATTACGTAACCATCCTCCTTCAGGGATTCGATTTGATCCAACAATTCTTCCTTTGAAATATTCAGTTTTGATGCAATATCCTCACCTGAAACGCAGTTTTCAAGGTTTTCATACAGGGTCTTCAATACGTTCTGCTTAACCATCTAAAACACCTACTTCTTCTCTTTTTGAGCAATTGTATGGGCCATATAATTTGAAACAGCTCCTGAAACAGCTGCAATCTTCTTGGAAGGTAAAAATGTTGATTTAAGACGTGCTTCCTTCTGTTTATCTGCAAGTACAACTTGCTTCATATTTTCCTCTATATCCTGCTTGTGTTCATCCACGAAGTGTGTGTGAAGTTTGGCCTCTATGAAATGAGGGTTGTTCATCATGGACTTGTGGAAGGGAAGGGTTGTTTTAACACCGAGAATTATGTACTCAGACAGTGCACGTCTCATACGTGCAATTGCCTCGTTACGGGTTCTTCCCCAGACTATAAGCTTGGATATCATTGAATCGTAGAAGGGTGGTATGCTGTAGTTCATGTAAACACCACTGTCAACACGCACACCTGTACCTCCAGGAGACCTGTAACCTGTGATCTTACCAGGGTTAGGTGCAAAGTCATTCAATGGATCTTCAGCATTGATACGACACTCTATGGCATGTCCATGGACCTGTATCTCATCCTGATTGCAGCAGAGCTCCCTTCCAGATGCTATCTTTATCTGTTCCTTCACAAGGTCCACACCTGTCACGAACTCTGTTATTGGATGCTCCACCTGTATACGGGTGTTCATCTCAAGGAAGTAGAAATTTCCATCTGAATATATGAACTCAACGGTACCTGCATTTGTGTAACCAATGGATGCAGCTGCCTTAACCGCAGCAGAACCCATCTGGTCACGGAGTTCATCAGTCATAATAGGGGATGGTGCCTCCTCTATAAGCTTCTGATGTCTTCTCTGGATTGAACATTCCCTGTCTGCAACATGTATGGTGTTTCCATGCTCATCTGCAAGTATCTGGAACTCTATGTGTCTGGGTTCCTCTATGTACTTCTCTATGTACACGGTTGAGTCTCCAAAGGCAGAGGCAGCAACGGATTGTGTGGATTCTATCGCCCTTACCAGTTCATCCTCCTCGTAAACAGTTCTCATACCTATTCCACCACCACCTGCTGATGCCTTAACAATGACTGGGTAGCCTATGGATTCTGCCATGGAAACTGCTTCATCTATACTGCTTATTCCCTTACTTGCACCGGGTACGACAGGAACACCTGCCTTCTGCATGAGCTTTTTAGATTCGATCTTACTTCCCATGGAATTTATAACTGAACCCTTGGGTCCTATGAGTTTTATGCCGTGTTTCTCACATTCATCTCCAAGTCTGGCGTTCTCAGCAAGGAATCCGTAGCCGGGGTGTATTGCTTCTGCACCGCATTTCTCTGCAACATCGATGATCTTGTCGATGTTCAGGTAACTTTTAGCTGGTGCTGGTTCACCTATGTTGTAGGCTTCATCTGCATACTTGGCAAAAAGTGAGTTTTTATCAGCATCTGAATAAACTGCAACACTTTTAACATCCAGTTCTCTGCAAGCCCTCATCACTCTTATGGCAATTTCGCCCCGGTTTGCAATCAAAACCTTTTTAAACATGATATCGTCCTGTGGTCTTTTTTTAGTTCCACTTGTCTTTTCCTCTGGTTTTTAAACATTTTTTGACTAAATTAAACTATCTTTTTTTATCTATATCTATTTAATCATATTTTACTTCTACCATGATACCCCACCTTATAATATATTGTTGTGGTTCAATTTGGAATTGGAATCATGAATTTTGAAATTATCTCCTGAAACATCTTCAAGGATAGCTTCATGAACATCTCTAATAATATATAATAGGAACTAAAATAGATTTTCTAAAAAACACATTTTCCGGATATAATTCTTTCATAATCATGAAGTTCAATATCTTCCATCAGATTTTAATCAAAAATCAGATTTAATCAAAAACTATCAACTGTACTACTCATCAATTCAAAGGTTATGATATGTTCAAAAGGAAAAAACAGCTTGAAATGGCATTGCAAGATATACCTGGACACCCAGATCCCAGGGCGGAATTGGAACAGTACCAGACACCATCCATCATCGCTGCAGACTTGCTGTGGAATGCAGCTGCAATAGGAGATATAGAAGGGTTCAAGGTGGTCGATCTGGGATGTGGAACAGGGATATTCACACTGGGCTCAGCACTCATGGGTGCAGCAGAATCTGTGGGTGTTGACGTTGACCCTGGTGCCTTGAATGTTGCAGAATCATATGCCTCAAAAATGGGACTTGAAAACGTGGTTAGATTTGTAGAATCTGATGTAATGAACTTCTCTGAACCTGCAGACACCGTGATTCAAAATCCTCCATTTGGGGCTCAGAAAGCCCATGCAAAGGAGGCTGACAGAATTTTCATGGAAAAGGCAGCTCAAACTGCACCTGTAGTCTATTCATTTCACATGAAGGAGACTGAACACTTTGTGGAAAAATTTTTCAACTCCCTGGGCATGGAAGCCACCCACAGATTTTACTACTCCTTCCCAATACCCAGGATCTACGATTTTCACCAGAAAGAAAAAGTCCATGTGAAGGTTGTTGTTTTAAGGGTTCAAAGGAAGGATTGAAAAAATCCCCTCCACAATATAAAGATTTAAATAGTAAATTGGACTAATAATATTTTAATATGCTTGGAGGATGAAATACAATGTTTTATCTTCTGTGAAATGAGGAAAAAAAGCCCATCATTCCTCAATTAACCATATGATTCTTTTGTTTGACTGGAAAAAATCCTCCAAATAGTATATAAAAGGATAAAAACAAACATTTAAAGATGCAACAAAATCATATTAGCATCTTTATCCCAGCTTCAATAATAGCTGAAACAAAAGATTTAAGAATAAGAACTTACAAAGTAGGCCTGATTGGAAGATCTGCAGCCATATTTAAGGTTGACAGAATCGTGGTTTACAACGATAATTCCCAAAAAGAGGACGTAAAGTTTATTAGTGATGTCCTCACTTATATGAATACGCCTCAATACCTTAGAAAGAAGGTATTTCCTATAACAAGGGAGCTTCGAAACGTTGGCATTCTTCCGCCACTCAGAACTCCCCATCACCCCACAGGAGAACTCCATGAAGGTGACTATAGACAGGGACTGACAATAAAAAGAACCAAAAAAGGCACCATAGTTGATATAGGTGCTGACAAACTTGCACTCTGCAAGGAGAAACTCAGCGTAAATAAGGTACTGAGCTTCAAAGTTGCAAAACTTGCAAAAGAGATAACCATAGTGCCTGACACCCCTGATTTTTACTGGGGCTATGACACCATATCTACTTATAAAAATTTACATGAAAGCATACAGTCGATTAAACCAAAACCAGATCTGGTTATTGGAACATCACGGTATGCAGCGCCCATCACTTCTGTTTTAGACGAAGTAAAAGAACGTTTAAAGGGCTCCAAACACACTGCTATTTTGTTTGGTGGTCCGTATTCAGGCTTACACGATCTCATTCCCAGCCAGAAGGAAAAGGAACTCATAGATCTTGAAGTTAACACTGTCCCCTCCCAGGGGACTAAAACTGTAAGAACTGAAGAAGCGGTTTTATCAACTTTATCTGTGTTTAACTTGCTCTTAAACTCAGAGTAACTCATATTGAATATAATTTGGAAAATAATTTGAAAGTAAGGAGGTAAATTAAATGACTAGACATCATCAACCAAGAAAAGGATCAGTTGCATTTAGTCCTAGAAAAAGAGCGGCTAAAGAATCACCAAGAATAAGTGCCTGGCCTGAGACAGAAGAAACATGTCTCTTAGGATTTCCCGGCTACAAAGTCGGTATGACCCACGTTACAATGCTTGACACTGTAAAAGGCTCACCAACAGAAGGAATGGAAGTATCTACACCAGTAACTATACTGGAAGCTCCAGCTATTGTTGTAATGGGTATAAGGGCTTACAGAAAGGAAAGTCGTGGACTCAAAACCATGACCGATATCATTGCAGCAGACCTTGAGGAAGATCTCAAGAGAAAAATAACACCACCTAAAGAGGACAAGGTTCAGGAAAAACTCGCTGAACTCAAGGAAAAACTGGACGAAGTGGAAGATATAAGGGTTCTCATCCACACCAAACCAAGACTTGCAAGCATACCAAAGAAAAAACCTGAAATACTTGAATTTGGACTTGGTGGAAAAACAGTTGCAGAAAAACTTGACTACGCTGAAAGCATCCTTGGAAAGGAGATAAACCCACAGGACACATTCAACGATGGAGAACACGTTGATGCAGTAGCAGTAACCAAGGGTAAAGGATTCCAGGGACCAGTTAAAAGGTTCGGTGTCAGAATACAGTACGGTAAAGCTGCAAGAAGCAGTAAGAAAAGGCACGTTGGTTCAATAGGACCATGGACACCTGCAAGAACCATGTGGACAGTTGCAATGGCTGGTCAGATGGGATACCACAAAAGAACAGAGTTCAACAAGAAAATCCTGAAGATAGGTGACATATCTGAAGTGGATGCCGTGAACCCAGATGGAGGATTCGTTAAGTACGGTCTCGTTAAAAATGGTTACTTCATGGTTAAAGGTTCAGTTCCAGGACCCTCAAAAAGGCTCATAGTTTTAAGAAAAGCTACAAGGCCACATGGAAAGCATGATGATGCTCCTCAGATATCATACATAAGCACAGCTTCAAAACAGGGAGTTTAAGTTTAACAATTAAGGACAAGTGATTTAAAATGGAGAAGATCAAGGTTTACTCATTGGAAGGTGAAGTCGTAGACGAAATTGAACTTCCTGAAATTTTCATGGAAGAATTCAGACCTGACCTCATAAAAAGGGCAGTCATATCATCACAAACAGCCAGGATACAGCCATGGGGATCAAACCCAAGGGCAGGTATGAGGACAACTGCAAAATCCTTTGGTTCAGGCCGAGGTGCAGCAATGGTGCCACGTGTAAAGGGTTCAAGGCACCCAGCAGCTTCAAAAGCAGCTCGTATACCACAGGCAACTGGCGGTAGAAAAGCCCACCCACCACGTGTTCAGAGAAAGATTCACGAGAAAATAAACAGGAAAGAGAGAAGGTTAGCAATAAGGTCCGCAGTTGCAGCAACAGCAAACAGGGACATTGTGGAAGCAAGGGGTCACAGGATTGAGAACCTTGCACAGATACCATTCGTTGTTGATGACGAACTCGCAGCAGTCAAAAGGACAAAGGAAACCCGTGAAATATTCGAAAAACTCGGAATAATGGATGATGTTGTAAGGGCTAAAAACGGTCGTAACATCAGGGCAGGAAGAGGTAAAACAAGGGGAAGAAAGTACAAAAACACCAAAGGACCTTTAGTGGTTGTTGCAGAGGACAAAGGAATAAGCCTCGGTGCAAGAAACCATGCAGGTGTCGATGTTGTCAGTGTTGAAAACCTCAACGCAGAACTTCTAGCCCCTGGTACACACCCTGGAAGACTCACAATTTACACAAAATCAGCTGCCCTAAAACTAGGAGAGCTTTTCAAGCAATAAAAAAGGGGGTTGTGAAATATGGATCCTTACTCAATTATAGTAAAACCACAGTTAACAGAAAAAAGTATGAATGCAATTGATCAGAACAACGAGCTGACTTTTGTAGTACGAAGAACCGCAAACAAGTCCCAGATAAAACGCGCTTTTGAGGACATGTTCGATGTGAAGGTTGAAAGGGTGAACACCCAGATAAGATCCACCACTGGTGTGAAATTAGCTTACATAAAACTGAAAGAAGAAGACAGCGCAGAAGATATAGCAATGAAGATGGGTGTATTCTAATCATTACCACCTTTTAGGATGGAGGAAATACAATGGGAAAACGATTAATAATACAGAGGAGAGGACGAGGAACTCCTACTTACAAGAGTGCATCACACAGGTTCAAGGGAAAAATAGCCTACAGATCCTACGATGATATAGAGAAAGAGGGCAGCCTCAAGGGAAAAGTTGCAGACATCATGCATGACCCTGGTCGAACTGCTCCTGTTGCACTTGTCAAATTCGAAAATGGAGAAAAACAACTTATTTTAGCTCCTGAAGGAATACAGATCAACGATGAAATTGAATGTGGTATTTCAGCACCAATAAGTCCTGGAAACTCATTACCACTTGGAGAGATTCCTGAAGGAACACCTTTATACAACCTTGAAAGAATTCCAGGAGACGGCGGTAAATTCGTTAAGTCTTCAGGTACTTACGCTTCTTTAATAACCCACGATGTTGGTAAAGCTATTATAGAATTACCTTCTGGTGAATTAAAGGCATTCAACCCACGCTGCAGGGCAACCATTGGTGTTGTTGCTGGTGGAGGAAGAAAGGACAAACCATTCCTCAAAGCAGGAAACAGGTACCATGCACTTAAAGCCAAGGGTAAAAAATGTGTCAGTGTCAGAGGAGTGGCAATGAACGCAGTGGATCACCCACACGGTGGTGGAAACAGACAGCACCCAGGAAGGCCAACAACAATATCCAGAAACGCACCACCAGGAAGAAAGGTTGGTTCAATAGCTGCCCGAAGGACAGGAAGAAGGAGATAAAATTAAAATTAATTGAATGGGGAATACATATGAAAAACGGATTAGGAGGAGACTAATTGGCAAGAAAAGAATTCAAATATCGCGGTTACACACTGGAAGAACTACAGGAAATGCCGTTAGATAATGTTATACAGCTTTTACCATCAAGGCAGAGAAGGTCCCTTAAAAAGGGATTCCTTCCAAGACAGAAAAAAGTCTTAGAAAAAATAAGGAAGGTTAAAAAACAGGGCAATAATGATGGAAGGCCTGTAATCATAAAAACACATTGCAGGGACATGATTGTGCTTCCTGAAATGGTTGGAATGACCTTCGGCATTCACAATGGAAAGGAGTTTGTTGAAGTCACAATGCAGCCAGAGATGATTGGTTGTTACTTCGGTGAATTCGCACTTACAAGATCAAGGGTTCAGCACGGAGATCCAGGTATGGGTGCAACAAGATCATCCATGTTTGTGCCGCTTAAATAAGGAGAAATTACAATGGCAAAGATCAAATACGCTTATCAGGATGAATACGATGGAAAAACAGCAAAAGCTGCAGGGAGAGCTCTTAAGATCTCCCCAAAACATGCTGTTGAGATATGCAGCGCAATAAGGGGAATGTATCTTGACGAAGCCAAAGAATACCTGGAACAAGTAATCAGGATGGAAACACCAATACCCTTCAAGAGGCACAACAAAAAAGTTGGTCACAAAAGGGGTTTAAAAGGATGGCCAACAGGAAGGTATCCTGTTAAGGCAGCCACCCAGATCCTTCAGGTACTGGTTAATGCAGAAGCAAACGCAGAGTACAAGGGACTTGACGTGGACGACCTCAAAATAGTTCACGCATCAAGTCACCGTGGCTATGTGATCAGAGGATGGACAGCAAGAGCATTCGGAAGGGCAAGTCCCTTCAACACAACAACAACCCACGTACAGATAGTTTTAGGGGAGGCATAGATCCAATGATTGAAAAAGATTTCGTAACAGAAGGACTTAAAAGAACAAGGATCGATGAATTCCTTGAATCAGAACTTGAAAGAGCAGGTTACGGTGGAATGGAAATTCAGGTAACCCCACTTGGTACAATGGTTGTTGTATACGCTGAAAGGCCAGGAATGGTCATAGGTAGAGGTGGAAAAACTGTCCGTGCCATAACACAGCAGCTTAAAAATGACTACGACCTTGAAAACCCACAGGTAGAGGTTAAAGAGGTTGATGTTCCAGAGTTAAACCCAAAGATCATGGCCCATAAAATAGCAGCCATGCTCCAGAGGGGAATGCACTTCAGGAGAGTTGCATACACATCACTCCGCAGAATCATGGGTGCCGGAGCTCAGGGAGTTGAAGTCACAATATCCGGTAAGATCAGGGGTTCAAGGTCAGCATGCGCTAAATTCACAGATGGTTACATCAAGAAATGTGGAGAACCATCAATTAAACATGTGAGAGAAGGATTTGCAACTGTACAACTGAAACCCGGTGTTCTTGGTATCTACGTTAGAATCATGCCACCAAACATCGTTCTACCTGATAAGGTTGAAATCAAACAGGTTGAAATTTCAGAACCTGCAGTTGAAGAAGTTGTTGAAAACATAGAAACCGAAGAAGCAGTTGCAGTGAAAGAATCTGAAATCAAAGAAGAATCTGAAGGACCTGTAGAGATCCTTGAAGAGATCACAGAAGAAGCACCTGAAGATGCAGAGGAAATTCCAGAAGAAGTTCCTGAGGAAGAAGTAGAAAAGTCATCTGAAGAAGTTGCAGAAACTGCTGAAGAAACCCCGAAAGAATCCAGTGAGTCTGAAACTGCAGAATCTGAACCTGAAGCATCAGAAGCAGATGAAAAGGCAGAAAAATCAGAATAAACTATAATCTGTGCATTTATCGCAAATTATTAAAAGGATGTAGAGAAATGGTAATATTAAGAAGCAAGGAAATACGGGTAATGGAAACGGATGAGATCCAGAAAAAACTGGAGGAACTCAGGGCAGAGCACTCAAAGATGATTTCAAAAAGTGCAGCTGCTGGGGTTAATGAAAATCCAGGAAAGATAAAGGAACTTAAAAGAACGATCGCACGTGTCCTTACAATATTAAATGAAAAAAACCAGGAGAAATAAAATAGATGAAAGTCTGTGAGATATGCGGTCTTCCAGAAGAACTTTGCGTCTGTGAGGAGATAGCCAGAGAAATTCAAAAGGTTAAGGTATACACAGTAAGAAGAAGATTCGGGAAACTCATGACCATTGTCGAGGGAATAGATGAACACGACATTGACGTGAGGGAACTAACAAAGGAACTCAAGGCAAAATGTGCCTGTGGAGGTACAGCTAAGAAGGGTCAGATAGAACTTCAAGGAGACCACAAAAGAAAGGTCAAGGAAGTTCTTGCTAACATGGGCTTTTCTTCAGACACCATTGAGATAAAGGATAGAGATGATAAAAACAGGAAAAGAAGAGGTAGAAGGAGATAATACCTAATTTTAGGTACTATGTCCCAATTCATTTCTTTATCTTTTAAACAATATGATCACTCCACAAAACATATTTCAACATGAGTTCATAGGCCTCAATGTAGAGGTCAAAGAGAGCTCGCATGAAGGATTCATTGGGATAAACGGAAGGGTTGTTGATGAAACCAAAAACACCATCACAGTGGAAACTGAAGAAGATGGTGAAAAAATGGTTCCAAAAAAGACTTCAACATTCCGCTTCAAATTACCAAACGGTGCCGTGGTTGAAATAGCCGGCCGCGTAATTGTTGCCCGTCCCGAGGACAGGATCAAGAAGAAGTTCAGAAAATACTGGTAGGACTTGGATATTCAGGATCCATTGGATTCCAAAAAATGGACAGCCATCTAACTGGAACAAAAAAACTGGATAAACCATTAAATAACCCAAATTCAATTAACAAATAAAAAAAATTAGGATAATAGGACGTATCAGGTGATAATATGGTTGGTATCGATGTTAAAGAACCAAAAACAAAATGTGATGATCCTAACTGTCCGTTTCACGGAACCCTCCCTGTAAGGGGTCAAATATTAGAGGGAATTGTTACAAGTGACAAGGCAGAAAGGACGATCACAGTTGAAAGAAGCTTCTACAAATTCATCAGGAAGTATGAGAGATACGAAAAAAGGAAATCAAAAATCACAGCACACAAACCCGACTGCATAGAAGTAAAAGTTGGAGACTCTGTTAAAATAGCAGAATGCAGACCACTCAGCAAAACCAAACACTTCGTTGTAGTGGAAGTGAAAGGAGAGAGCTAAATGAAAGCCATTTCATCCAATGTTACAAAGGCACTACCAATAGGTGCAAGACTTCAGTGCGTGGATAACACAGGCGCAAGAGAAGTCGAAATAGTAGCTGTCAAAGGATACAAAGGTGTTAGAAGGAGATTAGCACCTGCAGGTGTCGGTGACATGGTCGTGATCTCAGTCAAAAAAGGTACAGTTGACATGAGAAGAGAAGTCACAACCGCTGTTGTCGTAAGACAGAAAAAAGAATTCAGAAGGGCAGATGGCTTAAGGGTCAAATTTGAGGACAATGCAGCTGTAATAGTATCCCCCGAGGGTGTGCTAAAAGGTTCTGAAATAAGGGGACCAATTGCAAAGGAAGCAGCTGAAAGATGGCCTGCAATAGGAAGCGCTGCCAGTACAATAGTTTAAAATCATGGTGATAAAATGTCAAAACAGCCAAGGAAACAAAGGAAACTTATCTACAAGGCACCCTTACACATACGCCACAAACTCATGAGCGTAAACCTCAGCCCGGAGCTCAGGGAACAGTACGGAAGAAGATCCATTCCTATAAGGACTGGTGACTCTGTTAAAGTAGTCCGTGGTGATTTCAGGGATCATGAGGGTAAAGTAGAGAAGGTAGACCTTAAAAATTACAGGGTAATGATTGAAGGAGCGTCCGTCCAGAAACCAGATGGAAACAAAGTTTACCATACAATACACCCTTCAAACATGGTTATAATAGAACTGGACCTGGACGACGACGAAAGAAACCAAATAATAGAGAGGAAGGGATAACATGGCAAAGATGGGATCAAGAAAACATCTTAAACGTTTCAAATCACCAGAGCACTGGCCTATCCATCCAAAAGAAAACAAATGGACTGTAAAACCAAGTGCAGGTCCACACTCAATTGAAGATTCACTTCCACTACTACTAGTGGTAAGGGACATCCTCAAAGTTGCAGACAATGCAAGGGAAGCAAAGATAATCATAAACAACGGTGACATCCTTGTGGACGGCCGTGCAAGAAAAGATTATCAATTCCCAGTTGGATTCATGGATGTAATAGAACTACCAAAATCTGAAAAGGTTTATAGGGTACTGCCAGATGATAAGGGTAGGTTAATACTCCACCCAATAAGCAAAGAAAATGCAGAATTCAAACTCTGCAGAATTGAAGACAAAACCACAATAAAAGGTGGTAAAACACAGCTCAACCTCCACGACGGAAGGAACTGCCTTGTTGAAAAAGAATACAAAACAGGGGATGTCATAGTGGTTGAGATTCCAGAGCAAACCGTCACTGACCAGATCAAATTTGAAGCTGGAACAATCGGCCTCATAACTGGTGGTAAACACATAGGTGAGCTTGGTAAAATTAAAGAAATTAACACAACACGATCATCAAAATCAAACACTGTTCTAATTGAGACAGATGATAACAAAACTTTCCTAACACTCACAGACTACGTCTTTGTTATAGGAAAAACAAAACCTGTTATTTCACTTCCAGGAGGTAACTAAGTATGAACCCAATGGAACAAGTGAAAATTAACAAAGCAACAGTGAACATAGGTGTAGGTGAAGGTGGAGAACAGCTTGCAAGGGCAGAGAAGCTCCTGAATAACATCACAAGCCAGAAACCTGTACGTACTTATTCTAAAGTTACCAACCCTGAGTTTGGAATAAGGAAAGGTCAGCCTATTGCATGCAAAGTCACATTAAGAAACGAAAAAGCATTCGACACTGTTAAACTCATACTTGCAGGTATAGGTAACAGGATCAAGGCAGGTCAATTCGACAAACAGGGAAACGTTTCATTTGGAATAGCAGAACACATAGAAATTCCAGGAATGAGGTACGATCCTGAGATAGGTATATTTGGAATGAACGTTGCAGTAACCTTTGAAAAACCAGGTTACAGGATAAAGAGAAGGAAGATCCAGAACAAAAAAGTTCCAAGTAAACATCAAGTCACAAAGGAAGAAACCATGGAATTCATGAAGGAAAAATTCCAGGTTGAAATAGAATAAGGTGATACATTGCCAAGAAAATACGGAAAGGCATCAAGAAAATGTAGTAGATGCGGGGACCACTCTGCACTCGTCAGAAGATACGGGTTAATGCTTTGCAGACAGTGCTTCAGGGAACTTGCACCAAGGATAGGATTTAAGAAATACAACTAAGAGGTGTCAAAATGACTCTTATGGATCCTCTAGCAAACGCTCTTACAAACATGAGAAACAACGAGATGCAGGGAAACAAGAGGTGCAAAATCTCTCCAGCGTCCAAGATGATAGGACATGTTTTAAGGACAATGCAGAAAGAGGGATATATCGGTGAATTTGAATTTGTTGACGATGAAAAAGCAGGGCAGTTCATTGTTGAACTAGAAGGAAACATAAACAAGTGCGGTGTAATAAAGCCAAGACACGCCGTTAAAAAAGATGAATTTGAAAAATTTGAGAAAAGGTACCTACCATCCAAAAACTTTGGAATAATGATAGTAACAACCCCTGAAGGAATAATGACCCACAGGGAAGCCAAAGAAAAAGGAATTGGTGGAAGACTTCTCGTATACGTTTACTAAGGTGATAAAATGGCTCAAATAGCAATTCTAAGGGAAGAAATACCTATCCCTGAGGGAATAACTGTCACCGTAGACGGTGCGGTGACTGTTAAGGGATCCAAGGGACAGTTATCAAGAGACTTCAAAAGCAGGAACGTCACCATAAAAGTGGAAGATGGAAACGTTGTTGTGGAAGCCAGGTTCCCTAAAAAGAAAGACAAAGCCATGTTAGGAACCATAAGGTCCCATATAAACAACATGATTGTGGGATTAACCGATGGATTTACCTACAACATGAAAATAGTTTACGCTCACTTCCCTATGACTGTTAAAGCTGCAGGGAATAAAGTTACAATCGAGAACTTCTTAGGTGAAAGGCACCCAAGGACCGCAAAAATCGTAGGAGATGCAAAGGTCCAGATCAAGGGTGAAGATGTCACAGTGAGTGGAATCAACAAAGAAGATGTTGGACAGACCATGGCCAACCTAGAACAGGCTACAAAAATAAAGGGAAGAGATCCAAGGGTGTTCCAGGATGGAATATACCTTATAAACAAGGAGTAAAACGGTGGTTCCAATGAAAAAGACTCCAATTAAAAAACCGAAAAAACCAAACTTCAAAAGACAGGAATGGTTCAGGTACAAAAAACTTGGGGAAAGCTACAGGAAACCCAAAGGAAAAACAAGTAAAAGACGAAGATACGAAGCAAGAAAACCTGCAATGGCCGCAATTGGTTACAGAACTCCAAGGACCATCAGGGGACTCCATCCTTCAGGTTACAGGGATGTTCTTGTATGCAACATGGCAGACCTTGAACAACTTGACCCTGAAAATGATGCTGGAAGGATCAGCTCCAAAATCGGGAAACGAAAAAAGGAAATAATGCTTGAAAGGGCAAAGGAACTTGGAATAAAAATTCTAAACAAAGGGCTTTAAACTCCAAAAGAGTTTAAGGAAATTTTTATTTTGTTTCATTCATCATGGAACAAAAGAATGAATTACCAAGAAAACCAGGCAGCAAAAAGAGGCATTGCAAAAGGGACAAAGGGTGCAGCACCGAATGCGCGGTGATTGCAAAAACATAAAAGCCGAAACATAAACGGCAGGAGATTCTACAAAAATCCTGGAAATTGAAACAAAAACAAATGCTAAAAGTTTTAAACTGAAACCATCAGTTCATTAAAACTTTGAAAATATAATGGAAAAACTTGGACATTGGATTTGATTTACAGTTCACTGATAATTCACACCTAATATCCTAAACTTCTATTTTCAAAGAGCATTGTTTCAAGGTTCAGGTAAAAATTTTGATCAACCATCCGGTTGATTTGGAGGTTTCTTTATGAATCTTACTACTCAAAAACGATTAGCTGCAGACATACTCAAAGTAGGAGTAAACAGGGTTTGGATAGATCCTGAGAGCGTAGAAGAAGTATCAAGGGCTATAACTCGCGAATCTGTTAAACAACTCATTGACAGTGGAGCTATAAAAGCAAAACCTAAAAAAGGTATAAGCAGCTACAGATCAAAGAAAATAGCGGAACAAAAGAAAAAAGGAAGAAGGAAAGGCCGAGGTAGTATAAAAGGAGCAAAAGGTGCTCGAAATCCAAAGAAACAAGCTTGGATGACTACCATCAGATCTTTAAGAACAGAACTCAAAGATATGAGAGAAAACAGGGAAATAAACAAAACCACCTACCGTAAACTCTACAAGATGGCCAAGGGTGGTGCCTTCAGAAGCAAATCTTACATGAAGACCTATGCAAGGGATCATGACATGCTCAGATAGACGGGGGAATTATATTGGCACAAGGATCAAGATACAAACTGGCATTTAGAAGAAGAAGGGAAGGAAAAACTGATTACAGAGCCAGGTTAAAATTAATCAGTTTAGAAAAATCACGACTGGTTGTCAGACTCACAAACAACCACACCATAGTGCAGATCATAGATGTGGCACAGGATGGAGATGAAACACTGATTTCAGCACACTCCAAGGAACTCCAAAAAATGGGATGGTTAGGAAGTGGAAAAAACACCTCCGCAGCATACCTCACAGGATTCCTATGTGCTAAAAAAGCACTTGAAGCAGGAATAGATGAAGCAGTTCTTGACATCGGATTGAAATCATCCATAAAAGGTGCAAAGATCTACGCAGCATTAAAGGGAGCAGTTGATGCAGGACTTTACGTTCCTCACAACGATTCCATACTGCCTGCAGATGAAAGGATAAGGGGAGAACATGTGGCAGCATACGCTGAATCCCTCAGTGATGAAGAACTTAAGGAGAGGTTTTCACAGTACATTGCAAATGGCCTATCTCCAAAAGACCTCCCTGATCACTTTGAAGCTATAAAACAAAAGATTGAGGAAGGATCATAATGAATTATGAAAAAGAAGAATGGGAACCAAAGACCCAGCTTGGGCAGATGGTGAAGGAAGGTAAAATAACCGACATCGATGAGATCCTGGAAAAAGGCCTTCCAATAATGGAACTTCAAATAGTTGACACCCTACTTCCTGACCTTGAAGAAGAAGTAATGGATGTAAACCTCGTTCAGAGGATGCACAAATCTGGTCGTAAAGTCAACTTCCGAGTCATCGTTGCAGTTGGTAACAAAAACGGATACGTTGGACTTGGACAGGGAAAAGCTAAAGAAGTTGGACCTGCAATAAGAAAAGCAGTAGACAACGCAAAATACAACATCATCAAAGTCAGAAGGGGCTGCGGTGACTGGGGATGTGTTTGCGGAAGGGAACACACTGTACCATTCAAGGTAGAAGGAAAAAGTGGAAGTGTTCGCGTAACACTCATACCAGCTCCAGGAGGAGTTGGGCTTGCAATAGGAGACGTTGGAAAAACCATCCTAGGACTTGCAGGAATAGATGATGTATGGTCCCAGACCATGGGCCAGACACAGACAACAATAAACTTCGCTGGTGCCGTCTTTGAAGCACTCAAACACCTGAGCAAAGTTAAGGCAACCACCAAGGATCTTAAAAACCTTGGAGTAGCAGTATAAAATCAAGGTGATATAAGATGATTGCAGCAATAAGAGTAAGAGGCACAACAGGGATAAAAAAGGACATAGCTGACACCCTGATGATGCTCAGACTTAATCAGATAAATCATGCAGTTCTCATTGATGAAAACCCAAGTTACAATGGAATGCTCCAGAAAGGAAAGGATTACATAACCTGGGGAGAAATAGACGCTGAAACTCTGGCTAAAGTTATAGCAAAAAGGGGAAGGCTTGCTGGTGATGTGAAAATCACAGATGAATACCTCAAGGAAAACACTGACTATTCCTCAGTAGAAGAACTTGCAAAGGCAGTTGTGGAATCAAAAGCAACCCTTGAAGATGCAGGAATAAAACCAGTGTTCAGACTTCACCCACCAAGAAAAGGATACAAGTCCACTAAAAAAACTTACAACGAAGGCGGAAGCCTGGGATATAGAGGAGAAAAAATAGGAGAACTCATAGTTAAGATGATCTGATCATCTTAAATTTCCTATCTCCCACTTAACAGAATCATATAAATCATCAAGGTGATGACATGATAAGGAAAACAAGAAAAATAAGGAAGTTACGAGGCTCAAGGACAGTTGCAGGAGGCTGTTCTAAGAAGAGAAGAGGTGCCGGTAACAGGGGTGGAAAAGGAATGGCTGGTGGACACAAGCACCACTGGACATGGATGGTTATAAACGACCCAAAACACTTCGGAAAATACGGATTCAAAAGACCTCCAAAAAGCATATTCAAGTTCAACCCTGTTAACCTGGACTACCTCGAAGAAAAATCATCAGAACTTCTCGAGAAAGGTTTAGCAACTGAAGAAAATGATAAAATTGTTATAGATGTAACTGAACTTGGATACAACAAGGTTCTTGGAAAGGGCAAACTAACCAAACCTTTAACAATAAAATCCCCACTTTTCTCCCAAACAGCAACAAAAAAAATTGAAGAAGCTGGAGGAGAGGCAGTAACCCTTTAGACATATAACTAAATTTTTTTAGAAAAGCCATTAAAATTTTGGATTAAATGGACTGCTAAAGGGGTCTTTAAAAGTTTCAATCCAGAATTTTAATTTAAACTTTTTTCTAACTATAATAAGCAAGGAGTGAATCTCATTGAAAGAAATGCTGCAACCCATATTCTCATTAATTCCGCAGGTCAAATCTCCAACTTACAGGGTGCCATTTAAAGAGAAACTTAAGTGGACAGGTGTTATCCTGATACTGTACTTTTTATTAACAGTTGTACCCCTTTTTGGATTAAGCTCAACTTCAGTTGACTACTTCTCACAGCTCAGGGCTGTGATGGCAGGTAGTTTTGGTTCTATAGTAACACTTGGTATCGGACCAATTGTTACAGCTTCAATCATACTGCAGCTTCTGGTTGGAGGTAAAATATTAAACATTGACATGTCCAAACCTGAGGATAAAGCATTCTTCATGGGAACTCAGAAGCTCCTTGCAATCATATTCACATTATTCGAGGCAGCAGTTCTCGTATTTACAGGTGCACTCGCACCATCATCATCAGAACTCACCTGGATACTCATACTCCAGATAACAGTAGGTGGAATACTCATAATCTACCTCGACGAAGTTGTTTCAAAATGGGGATTTGGAAGTGGTGTAGGACTGTTCATTGCAGCAGGTGTTGCACAGGCAATAGTTGTTGGATCATTCAACCCACTATCCTCACCAACATCACCTGGAACGCCAGCAGGTGCAATACCGGGATTCATATATTCACTAACAACAGGACAGCCAAACATAGATCTTCTACTGCCTGTTTTCGCAGTCATAGTGGTTTTCATGGTGGTTGTTTACGCTGAAAGTATGCGTGTTGAAATACCATTATCCTACGGAGGAGTTAAGGGAGCAAGGGGAAAATATCCCTTAAAATTCATATACGCAAGTAACATGCCAGTTATATTAACAAGCGCACTTCTCCTGAACGTGCAGCTTTTTGCAACAGTGTTCCAGAAAATTGGATTCCCAATACTTGGAACCATATCCAATGGAAGGGCTGTAAGTGGAATTGCATACTACCTATCAACACCCACAAGTTACACAGTCCTCTTCACGGATCCCCTCAAGGTACTCATATATGCAGTGGTTTTCATAGCTTCATGTATCCTCTTTGCAGTACTCTGGGTTGAACTCAGTGGAATAGGCCCTAAACAGGTTTCAAAACAGCTCCATGGAATGGGAATGCAGATACCTGGTTTCAGGAGCAGTAAAGGACACTTCGAAAAGATACTGAAGAAATACATACCTGCAATAACCGTGCTTGGTGGTGCATTCGTGGGTCTTCTGGCATTTGGAGCAGACCTTACTGGAGCATTAGGTGGAGGTACAGGTGTACTCTTGACAGTGGGTATTGTTTACAAACTCTATGAAGAAATAGCTCAAGAACAGCTCATGGACATGCACCCAATGTTAAGGAAGTTCTTAGGTGATTGAATCATTAATAATTACTGAATAAAATTCAGGTGGAAAAAATGAAAGTAGTTGTAGTTGCAGGAATTCCAGGATCAGGAAGTACAACAGTATTAGGAAATGCATTGAAGGATCTTGACTATCTCCATGTTAACTATGGAGATGTCATGCTTGAAATAGCTCAGAAAGAGGGTCTTGTGGAAGATAGAGATTCCATAAGAAAGCTTTCCCCTGATATCCAGAAGGAAATCCAGAGAAAAGCTGCAAAGAATATAAGAGAACGTTCCGAGGAAAGTAACATCATCGTTGACACCCACTGCACCATAAAAACACCTAAGGGATTCCTTCCAGGACTCCCAAATTGGGTTCTTGAAGAACTTCAACCTGACATGTTCATACTCCTAGAGGCAGATGGCGATGAAATACTCATGCGAAGGATTAATGACACCACCCGTACAAGGGACATGGAAAAACTTAAAGAAATAGAGCTTCACCAGGAAATGAACAGAGCAGCTTCAATGGCATATGCAGTGATTACAGGGGCCACAGTTAAGATCATAGAAAACCATGACAACAAGCTGGAAGCATCAGTTGGGGAAATGATAAATACCTTGAAGTAAACCATATCATATTCAAGAATTTCTAATTCAAGAATTTCTACAACAAAAAAATTCTACCAGAAAACTTCAAAATCTCAGAATGAATCATTTGAAACCAGCGATGGTGTACAAGATCCCTTTATGAAGTTCTACTGGAAACTATAAATTCAAGATGAAACTAAAGAGAGGAAATAAAAAATGGTATTTGACATAGTAAACCAGCTTTTAAATCCCATATTTCTACCCCTTGTTAATATGGATCCAAATCCAAACAATCCCATACTTGCAGTTTTTGTGATTGCAACCATTGTTGCATTCATAATCACCCTCGCAAACAAGCTTCTGGTTGATCAGGATAGGATGCAGTTCATCCAGCAGGAGATGAAGGGATTCCAGGCGGAAGTTATGGAAGCACAGAAGTCAGGTGACCCAAAACGTATGGCTGAAATGCAGAAGAAGCAGATGGAATTCATGGGTCTGCAGAAGGAAATGATGATGAACTCCTTCAAACCAATGATAGTAACCATGTTGCCCATCCTCCTCATATTTTGGTGGATGTCTGGAAACAACGCAATAGGTAATATGGTGGTATACCTACCACACTTCGTGTACTACATACTCTTAACACCACTGTGGCACATGCTCTATCATCCAGCTGCAGGAGCACCAGCATTCAGCATAACATGGCTTGGATGGTACATACTGGTATCCTTTGCAATGTCATTTGTGTTCAGGAAGTTCATGGGACTTAAGAGTGGGGGAATGTAAACATCCCCAACATTTATTAGAGATACGCTCCAAAATCAGTGTACCTAAGTAAAAGTCCAACATTAGGGGTAGAACTTGGAAATGATGAAAGTGTACATCCTGAAATAGTGTACATCCCAATTACTACTTCATTCATCCTAATACAGATGGGTTCTACAGATGAATTCATTAAAACTGAATAAAATAAAGATAATAAAAATAAATTTTAAAATTTAATTTAAAAAATAAAATTTATAAATTCATATAAAAAAAATAGGAGATGTGTGTTATATGCCAGAGTTAAGGTACAGATCTAGATCATATAAAAGAACACTCAAAAAAACCCCTGGTGGAAGAACAGTACTCCACTACAAGAAGAAAAAACCGTCAAAGCATGTATGTGCAGAGTGCGGTAAAGAACTTCACGCGGTCCCAAGGGGAAGACCGTACCAAATAAGAAAACTATCTAAATCAAAGAAAAGACCTAACAGGCCTTACGGAGGATACCTCTGCACAGAGTGTGCCCGTAAAGTCTTCAAAAAAGAGGCAAGGTTGTAATGATCATAACCATCGGTGGACTGGCAGGCAGCGGTACAACAACCGCATCCAAGATCCTGTCCGAAAAACTGGGAGTTCGGTATATCTCTGCAGGTGACATATTTCGTCAGATGGCTGCTGAGAAAGGCATGGATCTCCTGGAGTTCGGTAAATTCGCTGAAGGTAACGATGAGATCGACCTTGAGATCGATAGAAGACAGGCTAAAATAGCAGAAGAAAGTGAAGATTTGATAGTTGAGGGAAGACTCTCCGCACACTTTGTGGAGGCCGACCTTAAGATATGGTTCGTTGCACCCATTGATGTTCGAACAGAACGAATATGTCAGAGGGAAAACAAACCAAAAGAACAAGTAAAAAAAGAAATAAGCACAAGAGGTGCAAGTGAAGCCAAAAGGTACCGTGAAATACACGGAATCGACATTGGAAACATGGAGGTTTATGACATAGTTATAAACAGTAACAGTTTCCAGCCAGAGGCAATTGCAGACATCCTCTTGAAAGTAACTGAGGTGATTTCATGCCAGCAATAGAAGTAGGAAGAATATGTGTTAAAACAGCCGGAAGAGAAGCCGGTGAAAAATGTGTTATAATCGATATCATAGATGAAAAATTCGTTGAAGTTGTAGGAACATCAATAAAAAACAGAAAATGTAACATAAAACATCTCGAACCAGTAGATCAGACAATCGAAATAAAATCTGATGATGTTGAAGAGATTAAAAAACAGTTAGAAGCAGCTTCAGCTTAATTTGTTTACAAAAAAACGTTGAAAAATAATTCTTAGATTAGAATTAAATGAATTAACATTCAGATAATAATTAACAAAAAAAATGTTTGAATTAACAAAATGTTAATTATTATTTTGAAATAATTCTTCAGATAATTCTTCAATAAGATAATTATTCATAACTATTCTATTTGAAATAATTATTCTAAATTATTCTAAACTAAAATAATTATTCCAAAGGTTAAACATCATAAATTCTTAAAACATGTCGAAACAAACATCTAAAATTAAGAAAACGTTTAAATAGGAAAAGAATAGTTATTATAAATAGGACAAAAAAAATTCAACGTCTCAAAAGGTCATTTTAATGGCAGATTTTCTCATAAAAGCAGAGGGTGAAACAGATCCAGAATATGGATGTGAACCTGAAGCTAGACCCATAACAGAACACATAAGTAAAGGTGTTGTAAACCTTGACAAACCAATGGGCCCTACATCCCATGAAATAGATTCCTGGGTTAAAAGGATACTCCACGTGGACAAAACAGGCCATGGAGGAACCCTGGACCCTAAGGTTACAGGTGTTCTACCAATAGGTATTGACCATGCCACAAGGGTCATACAGATGCTTCTTGGAGCTCCCAAGGAATACGTGTGCCTTATGAGGCTGCACGACTCTGTACCAGAGAAGAAGGTGCAGGATATCTTCACAGAATTCACTGGGAAGATATTCCAGATGCCACCAATAAAATCTGCAGTTAAACGAGAATTAAGGGTCAGACGTATTTACAACGTCGACATCCTTGAAATAGAAGACCAGGATGTTCTATTCCGAGTCAAATGTGAGGGTGGAACCTACATCCGAAAGTACTGCCACGACATAGGGGAGGCACTTGGATGCGGAGCCCACATGGCTGAACTTCGAAGAACAATCTCAGGACCCTTCCATGAAGATGAAACCCTTAAAACCCTCCACGATCTAACGGATGCATACCATGCATGGACAGAGGATGAGGATGAATCCCAAATAAGGGAATGCATACTCCCAATGGAAAGGGCAGTGGATCATCTACCTAAGATCATGGTGAGGGACTCAACAGTTGATGCCCTATGCCACGGCGCAGATCTTGCAGCCGGTGGAATCATGCAGCTCTCCCCCAATATAGACCGAGGAAATACAGTTGCAATTCTTACACTCAAAGGTGAACTGATTGCAGCAGGTGAAACCCTCAAAACATCAGGGGAAATATTGAATGAAAAGAAGGGCATAATGGTCAATATAAAAAAGGTTTTTATGGAACCTGAAACATACCCAAAGATGTGGAAGTAAAAACTACTCTTTAATTCCAATTCAAAAACTACCGTAGAACCTCTAATAAACTTAGGGGCGAGGCCAATAAAAATATAAATAGATAACGTTTTATACTAAGACGTTTAATGTAACTTTAAACCCGAATACTTCGAATCAAACGTATCAGGTTAAAATATATCATTGTATTAATTACAGTGTGCCTGAATTCACATTCATCGAAGTTTCAAAATTGAGTTTGAATTTGGAAACATCCTCGGATGTATCCGGAAACGAATTTTCATGTTTGAAGTCACATCATACATGGCCGTATGGTGGGAATGAAGGTTTAAAGACGGTTTTTTTCTCATGCCGGGATAGTCTAGCCTGGTAAGGCGCAAGACTGGAAATCTTGTGGAGCTTTGCTCCGCCTGGGTTCAAATCCCAGTCCCGGCGCTTCTATACAAATTTACACCAAACTTACACAACCATATTTTAAAAACTTGTAAAGATCATAATTCTAAAGATTATAGTTCAAGTTTTTCCAGGTTTTAAATTAAGTTTGGATGAAAATAACGTAAGAACTTAAGATATTAAATAAAATCCAGACGAATTATACTCTCGTTGGAGGTAAATAATATGGCAGAAGATTTTAAACACATGGTCCGTATTGCCAGAAGAGACGTCGATGGTAACAAAACAATCGAAAACGCTCTTGCAGACATAAAGGGTGTTGGAAGAGCTCTCTCAATGGCAGTATGTACCTCAGCAGGTTTTGATGCAGAACAGAAAATCGGATACCTATCAGATGATGAGGTTACAAGGATAGAAGAAGCTGTGAAAAATCCACAGAAATACGACATACCCGAATGGATGTTGAACAGGCGTAACGATTACGAAACTGGTAAAACAGAACACCTCATAGAATCCGACCTTGACATGAGATTAAGGGAAGATCTAAACAGGATGAAAAAGGTGAGAAGTTACAAAGGAAGAAGACACGAAGTCGGACTCCCAGTAAGAGGTCAGAGGACCAAATCCACCTTCAGAAAAGGAAAATCTGTTGGAGTTAGCAGGAGAAGAAGAGCATAAACTCAAAAAGGAGACGATGATATGGGACATCCAAGAAAAGCACGAAAAAAGTATGATACACCATCACACCCCTGGAATGCAGATCGTATAAAATCAGAAAACAAGCTCATCCAGAAGTATGGTCTTAAAAACAAAAAAGAAGTTTGGAAGGCAGAAACTGCTGTTAAAAGGTACAGAAGGGATGCAAGGCACCTCTTAGGTATGGAAACAGAACAGACTCAACTCGAGAGCAAACAGCTTCTAGCTCACCTTATCAACGCAGGAATACTGGCTGAAGATGCTAAACTCGAATCCATACTTGACCTTACAGTTGAGGATGTGCTGAGAAGAAGACTCCAGACAATGGTCCACAAAAAAGGACTTGCAAACACTGCAAAACAGGCAAGACTCTTCATAACCCATGGCCACATAGCTCTAAATGGTAAAAAGATCAACTCACCAAGCTTCATGGTCAAAAAAGGAGAAGAAGAACTCATAAGCTTCTACCCTGGATCACCAATGGAAAAGTACCATAAAGAACAGGAAAAAACTGCAGAAAAAGCAGAATAAAAAACGATTGAGAATTAATGATTAATAAGGTGATAAAATGGCAGAAAAAGAGAAATGGGGCGTAGCTAACGTTTACTCATCCTTTAACAACACCATAATAACTGTAACTGATATCACAGGTGCAGAAACCATAACCCAGTGGTCCGGTGGTAAGGTTGTACGTGCAGACAGGCAGGAGTCCTCACCATTTGCAGCAATGGAAGCTGCAACACGTGCAGCAGAAGATGTTAAGGAAAAAGGAATAATAGGACTTCACATAAAAGTCAGAGCTCCTGGTGGAAATGGACCAAGAACCCCAGGACCTGGTGCACAGGCCACAATACGAGCATTTGCAAGGGCAGGTATCAGGATAGGTAAAATAGAAGATGTAACCCCAATACCCCACGACGGTACAGGAAGACCTGGAGGTAAAAGGGGAAGAAGAGTGTAAACTGGCCTAAGAAGAGTGTCTAAAATGGATATAACTATAAAAAAGAAGGAAGACAACCAGATGGTGTTTGTAATTGAAGGTATTAACGTGCCCTTCATAAATGCCATAAGAAGGATCTGCACAGTTGAAGTTCCCACCATAGCAATTGAAACAGTGGAAATCATTAAAAATGATGCAAAAATATTCGACGAAGCACTGGCACATAGAATGGGATTGATACCTCTCACAACAGATCTTGAGTCAATGGTACCAGCATCAGAATGTGACTGTGAAGACCATTGCCCACGCTGCAGTGTTTCCCTACTTTTAAAGGAAAAAGGCCCAAAAACAGTTTACTCCAAGGACTTAAAATCACAGGACCCACAGGTAAAACCAGTATTTGACACAATTCCAATTCTCAAACTCAAGGAAGGAGAAGAAGTTGAACTTGAGGCAATAGCACAACTGGGAATTGGACTTGAACATGCAAAATGGCAGCCAACAACATCCTGTGCATACAAGTACTATCCAAAAATAACAATCGACAAGGAAAAATGTGAGGAATGCGCCAAATGTGCAGATGCATGCCCAAGGGGAATACTCGAATTCGATGAGAAGAAAAACGAGGTAAAGATCCTGGACATAGAGAACTGCTCAACATGCAAGACATGCGTCAACACATGTGAATCCGGTGCAATCACAGTCGAAAGTGAAGAAGGCAAATTCATATTCCGAATTGAAACAGATGGATCACTGTCCCCTGAAGAAATTCTAACCAGGGCATGTGATATACTGTCAGAAAAATCTGATAAGATCATTGAATTCTGTGAATCATAATATGAATAACCACTTCAGATACTACTGAAATATTAAAATAAACTCTTGAAAAGGAGGAATTTGAGAATGGTAAAACTTACAAAGACAAACCCAAACTTAACAGCTCTTGTGGCAAGTCTTAAAGAGAAATCATACACTGAACAAGTGGCAATCTGGAAAGATGTTGCAAAAAGACTTGAAAGACCAACAAGAATACAGGCAGAGGTTAACATATCCGATATAAACAGGTACACCGAAGCTGATGAAATAGTCATAGTGGCTGGAAAAGTACTGGGAAATGGAAACCTTGACCACAAAGTACAGGTTGCAGCTTTAAACTTTTCACAGGGTGCAGCTGAAAAAATAGTAACAGCAGGCGGAGAATGCATGGACATCCTCGATGTTGTTGAGAAAAACCCTAAGGGAAATGGAATAAAAATAATGGAATAAATTCTAATACTTTTTAGAATTCATCCACCAATTCCAAAAAAACATATAAAATTAAAAAATAAGATTAAAGGTGTATCATATGATCATAGATGGAGAAGGACTCATACTTGGAAGACTTGCAAGCTCAGTGAGCCAGAAGCTTCTTGCAGGTGAATCCGTGACAGTTTTAAACGCCGAAAAAATTATAATATCCGGTTCAAAGGACTGGGCATACGCAAGATACAAGCAGAGAGTAGACAGGGCAAGTATCTCAAACCCAAGGGATATGGGACCTAAATACCCAAGAAGGCCAGATGACATATTCAGGAGAACCGTCAGGGGAATGATCCCATACAGGAAAACAACTGGAAGAGAAGCTTTCAAGGGACTCAAAGTTTACGTTGGAATTCCAAAGGAATTTGAAGGAGAAGAAACATATCCAGTACCTGAAGCCCAGCCAAAACACATAATCAAAAGTGTTGAGCTTGGAAAGATTTCACAGTTACTCGGATCAAAATTTTAAATGCTAAAAGAGGTTGCATAACATGAAGAAGGTAATTCACACAAGTGGAAAAAGGAAAACTTCCATTGCAAGGGGAAAAGTAAAGGAAGGAAAAGGCAGGATAAGAGTAAACAAAAAACCTGTTGAACTCTATGACCCAGAACTTGCAAGACTCAAAATACAGGAACCAATCATCTTAGCAGGTGAACTTGCAGACAAAGTAGACATAGATGTCAGAGTTATAGGCGGAGGCGTAATGGGCCAGGCAGAAGCTGCCAGAATGGTCATAGCCAAAGGTCTTGTACAGTGGACAGGTGACATGGAGCTCAAAGAAAAATTCACACACTACGACAGAACAATGCTCGTTGGAGATCCACGTCGGTCTGAACCTAAAAAATACGGTGGACCTGGAGCAAGAGCAAGAAACCAGAAAAGTTACAGGTAAGCTGATAAGATATGATCCCTGTAAGATGTTTTAGCTGCGGAAAACTTGTTTCTGCATACTTCGATGAGTTTCAGAAACGCACTGCAGATGGGGAGGACCCAAAAAAAGTTCTTGACGATCTTGGAGTCACCAAGTACTGTTGCAGAAGAATGTTAATAACCCATGTAGAGGTGTGGTAACAAAATTTATACCTGGGGCCGTAGGGTAGCTTGGTCCATCCTCCCAGCTATTGAAAGAAAGATTCAAAATTCCATTGGAATTAGGGAAATTAGTTAAAAACATATTTCTCCACATTTTTCTTCAACTGGAACGGGGATGTGGTCAAAATACACCGAAATGCTGGAGACCCGAGTTCAAATCTCGGCGGCCCCATTTAAATTCATATCACAACATTTTTCAAGCAAAATAAACATTCATTTATCAAGATCAATCACAAAAATTCATAAATGATTTATTGAACCTGTAAAAAGGTTTCAAAAAAAAATTCAGGCCAGACCTCCATTAGGATCTGACCCTAGGAGATAGATATTAATGCCAGCAAAAAAACTCACAAGGTTTGAAAGGGCAAGACTCATAGGTGCAAGGGCTCTACAGTTATCAATGGGAGCAAAACCCCTGGTAAAAGTGTCTGATTCAATCGATCCAATAGACATTGCAACCATGGAACTTAAACAGAATAAAATACCCCTTGATATCAACAGAGGTTAAATCACACATTCAGTCTAAAGCTTAGTTGTTATAAAGTAGGGTTAATGCAAACCCGTTTATAACCCATATGCTGAATATTAATAAGCTATAAATATTAAATAAAATCCAAACAACCTAAAAAACCACTATTTTTTAAAAAGAGGTGTTTTTGTGGATAGTATTATTGAAGACATCCGTGTTAGAAAAATTTTAGACAGCAGAGGCAACCCCACAGTGGAAGTGGATGTTGTAACCTGGAACGGTTTCGGAAGGGCTGCAGCACCGAGTGGTGCCAGTACAGGAGCTAGAGAGGTAGTAGCATTCCCTGAAGGTGGAGTTGACAGGATAGTAAGTGAAGTTGAAGATGTGATCTCATCTGAACTTATTGGAATGGATGCAGAAGATTTAAAAGAAATAGACCTTGTTTTAAAGGAAATTGATGGAACAGAGAACCTGGCAGCAATAGGAGGAAACACAACAGTTGCAGTATCCATGGCAGTGGCCAAGGCAGCAGCATCCTCATACGGCATGCCACTTTACAGGTTCCTCGGCGGCAACATGCCCAATGAGATCCCATACCCACTGGGAAACATGATAAACGGAGGAGCACACGCAGGAAAAAACGCACCTGACATACAGGAATTCCTTGTAATACCAGTCGGTGCAGAGACAATCACAGACGCAGTGTTCACCAACGTACAGGTGCACAAGAAGATCCGTGAACTCATACAGGCCAAGGACAAATCCTTCACAGGTGGAAAGGGAGATGAAGGTGGATGGGCACCAAACCTAACCAATGAAGAAGCCCTTGAGATACAGTTTACAGCATGTGAAACAGTATCTGAGGAAACAGGAGTACTTGTAAAACCATCACTGGACATTGCAGCAAGCGAACTCTGGGACCCAGCAACTGAAGAGTACGTCTACGAAAGGGAAGGTACCAGAAGAAGCACAGGTGAACAGGTGGACTACGTCTCTGAACTCATAGACAAGTACGGTTTCTTCTATGTTGAAGACCCAATAAGGGAAGGAGACTTTGAAGGATTCGCACAGCTCACCAAGAAAGCAGGTAAAAAGGCACTCATCTGTGGTGATGACATATTCGTAACCAACGAAGAAATACTTGCTGAGGGAATTGAAAAAGGCTCTGGAAACGCAATTATAATCAAACCAAACCAGATAGGAACACTCACAGATACCTACAATACCATCGAGCTTGCTAGAAACAACAAGTACGTTCCAGTTGTATCCCACCGCTCAGGTGAAACAACCGATGAAACAATCGCCCACCTGGCAGTAGCATTCTCAGCTCCAATCATTAAAACAGGAGCTGTAGGTGGAGAACGTATAGCCAAACTCAACGAACTCATCAGGATCTCTGAGGAAATGACAGACCCTGAAATGGCAGACATAGCCAAGTACAGGTAAAATCCAATTAAAAATAATGAATGGGAAATGAGGACAAACCTTACAGTATTAAAATTAAGAAGGAGAACTGATAGCTGGTAAAACCTGAGGATCAGTGTAAAGGAGACTAAAAATGGTTAAAATAACAATAGATTACGATAAATGTGATGGTGCAGACTGCGCAGAATGTGTGGATGTTTGCCCAATGGAAGTTCTCATAATTGATGGTGAGAAAATAGTAATCCAGAACAAGGAAGAATGCAGCTTATGCGAAGTATGCATGGACGTCTGCCCAAATGAAGCAGTTAACGTAGAAGAATAATCTAAATAATTAAAAAAAATAATTCAACATTTCAATCAAATTTAATATTAATGAGGTGATAATTTGTCAGAACTACTAATCCCACTGGACAAATACTTAGCAGCAGGTTTACACATAGGTACACAGCAGAAAACAAAGGACATGGAACGTTACATATACAGGGTAAGGGCAGACGGTCTTTACGTCTTAGATGTTCGAAAAACCAACGACAGAATAATGTCCGTCGGTAAATTCTTGTCCAGATACGACCCCGACGACATACTCGTTGTATCCACAAGGCAGTACGGTCAGGCACCAGTTAAAAAATTCGGGGAAATGACCGGTGCAAAAACCATACCTGGAAGATTCATACCAGGAACACTCACAAACCCAAACTATGCAAAATTCATAGAACCAAAGGTACTGGTTGTAACAGACCCAAGATCAGATTCTCAGGCAATAATTGAAGCAAGACAGGTTGGAATACCTGTAGTTGCACTCTGTGATACTGAAAACCTCCTTGGAAATGTGGATATAGTTGTCCCAGTAAACAACAAGGGAAGGAAAGCCATAGCACTGGTTTACTGGCTCCTTGCAAGACAGGTACTCAGGGGAAACGGAACAATCCCAGAAGACGCAGATCTGGACATTCCCCCAGCAGAGTTTGAACTCAAAATATAAGTTCCATTAAAAACTGAATCTGGACTTCGGTTCAGATTCAACTTTTTATGCTAATCAAGCGTAGTTTTTTTATATCACAATTTCTGGACACATGATCCAGGATTTAATCCCCTATTTCATTCATGATTTTTATTCATAGACATGTTCTATTCATAGATACGATCTTCATTTAAACAAAAAGAGGAAGGTGGTTTTTTTGATAAGAAAACCTGCAGTTGCAGGACTCTTCTATGAAATGGATCCAGTTGCCCTGAGAGAACAGATCCAGTGGTGCTTCAAACACCAGCTTGGACCAGGAAAACTTCCAGATAAAATAGGGAATGAACGAAACGTCAGGGGAGTTGTGGTTCCACATGCAGGTTACATGTACTCCGGACCCGTGGCTGCGCACTCCTACTATGCTGTAGCAGAAGATGGGTTTCCAGAAACCTTCGTGATACTTTGCCCCAACCACACAGGAATGGGATCCGGTGTATCAGCAATGACAGAGGGAACATGGGAAACACCCCTTGGAAGGGTTGAAATAGACAATGAATTTGCAGAGCTTCTTGTTGCAAACACCCCAATCCTGGATTCAGACCCAACAGCCCATATCCAGGAACACGCTGCAGAGGTACAGCTACCATTTCTACAGTACCTCAATGAAGGGAAAGAAAGTTTCAGATTCGTTCCAGTATGTATGTGGATGCAGGACATCCAGACGTCAATGGAAATAGGAACTTCAATTGCCAGAACAGCTGAGAAACTAGGACGTGATGTTCTGGTTGTGGCAAGCAGTGACATGACCCACTACCAGCCCCAGGATATAGCCCGCAGGGGCGACATGCAGGTATTAGATGCAATGGAATCCATGGATGAAAACCTTTTAATATCCCGTGTTGCAGAACTAAACATAACCATGTGTGGATACGGACCAGTAACAGCAGCAATAACAGCTTCAAAGGCAATGGGTGCCACCAGCTGTGAAGTAAAATCCTATGCAACAAGTGGAGACACAACAGGAGACCACAGTTCAGTTGTGGGATACGCATCAGCGGTTTTCAGATGATCCCCAAAACACATTTTAATGGAAAGGATCAAGGAAAACATAGGGATTCATATAATAATATTGAGGATTCAAAATACATTTAAAAAATTTAATTAATTTGAAAATAACTTTCTTACAACAATTCCATACTCTGAATTGATGGAAAATAAGAATTTCAGTTCATAATTAACTAAGATTAAACAATTAAATCTCAGATTAAACAACAATTAAATAAAAAAATTAGAATTCAAATAATAACTAACGCTAACAGGGGTACTTATGAAGTTAAGTACCTGTTTCACACTATTCTGAGATATAATACTCAGGATATTCACACATTGGGATTCATAACGGAATTCCAGGGTTCATAATTGAATCCACAATAAATTCATATTAAATACAACAATTAAAACACATATCAGAGTATTCATCTCTGAAACATCACAAAAAATCAATTAATTCACGATCATAAGGTAGATTCCATGCAGGTTACAGCGTCAGCACCAGGAAAAATCATTCTCTTCGGTGAACACGCCGTAGTCTACGGAAAACCTGCCATCGCAGTTGCAGTTGACAGAAGAGCATACGTAACTGTTCAAAACCGCGAAGACGAACAAATATATGTAGAAGTACCGGATCTTGAGGTGTCCGGATATTTAAATCTTGAAGAAAATGAAGTAAAACTTGAAACTGGAGACAAAACAAAGAAAGGCATTTTAATCTACATGTTAAAATCCATTGAAAGGATCCATGCAGGATCTGGAATGAACATCCATGTGGATCTCAACGTACCAATAGGTGCAGGTTTAGGTTCATCAGCAGCCATAACAGTTGCAACCATCGCAGCAGTTTCAAAGTTCAACGGTAAAAACCTCTCCCTGGAAGAAACAGCCAGAAAAGCCCATGAAGTCGAACTAGAAGTTCAGGGGGCAGCAAGTCCAATAGACACAACACTCAGTACCTATGGAGGTATCATATACCTCTCAAAAAATGCAGATGCACTGGTACCACTTGAAGTGAATATGGAAATGCCGCTGGTTGTTGGATACACATCCAAAAGGGGTAACACAGGAGAACTGGTTGAATCTGTCAGGAAAAGAAGAGAAAACTATCCTGATGCTTTGAATCTTATACTTGATTCTGTTGAAGCTCTCACAAACAATGCAAAGGAAGCAATTCTTCAAAATGATGAGAAAAGGTTTGGTGAACTTATGAACATCAACCACGGACTTCTGGATGCAATGGGAGTGAACACAGCTGAACTATCAAGAATGGTCTACGCTGCAAGAGAAGCAGGAGCCAAAGGTTCAAAGATAACAGGGGCCGGTGGTGGAGGTAGTATAATAGCCTACTGCCCCGGAAAAACCGAAGAAGTGATGGAAGAACTCAACACCTTTGAAAAAGCCTTCAATGCAAACGTATCTGAAGAAGGAGTTAAAATCCACTCTGAGAATTGATTCAAAGTCATCACTTTGATTCAAATGTTATTGAATCGGTTCAGATTCAAAGTTAATGAATTCATTGATCAGTTGGTTCACAGATACGCTGTAATTGAAACTATTCAAGGCAAAAACACACTTATAATGACTTTATTAGGGTAATTAACCCGGTAACGAGGTCATGTTCCACGATCCATTCAAAGGACACTGCTGCAAAGGGATGGATTAAAAAAAGCCCATATAAAAAAATAAATTCAGACAGAATCGGTTAAAGAATCATTTCAAAAAATCATTTAATGGATCAAACCAATTTAATGGATCAAACCATAGTTCCTAAAATTGTTCATATAAACCTTGAAAATTAAGGACATTAAGGTTTAGATCGATTAACTGGATTTTAATGGTTTACAGTACAGTATCCAAAACTCAACAGGGGATCACCCAACTAGGATCATAATACAGAATCTCAGTACTTGAACTAACATATTTCATGGAGTTTCTTTCAAAAAAAAAATGTTGGTTAACGACTTCCATGAAAATATGTTTTTCAGTTAGGTATCAGAATATTTTGGTATCAGAAAGTGGAGTCTTAAAGGTGAAATCCTAAAAATGGGAAATTCCCTGATTGATGTTTCAAAAAAAATCGGATTAGAGTAAGTGGGTCACGTCTTGAACCTGAAAACTCATGAAAATCTTGAAGTGGAGTTAGGGGATCCTGCAAATGATTGTTACAGATCCTTTAATGGTTGCTGTAACTGTCTGATTCTGAGTTCAATGGGACAAAACAGGATTTAAAATGTAACATTATATTCAACGATTTTTTTTAATCGTTAAAAACAGAATTTAAACTTAAAAAATAACAGAAAATTCAATTAAAACATAAAATGAGGTTGTTGATTAGTTGATAATCTTAAAACTTGGTGGAAGTGTTATAACCAGAAAGGATTCAATTGATCCAGCTCTGGACAATGAAAATCTTAACAGAATTGCAAAAGAAATATCAGAAGCATCAAAAAATGCAAGGTACGGTGAACTCATAGTTGTGCACGGTGCAGGTTCCTTCGGACACCCCTACGCCAAAAAATATGATATAGGTGGCAGCATCCCTGATAAAAAAGAATTCCAGAGGAAGAGAAAGGGATTCTGCATAACCCAGGAGGCTGTGAAGAACCTCAACAGTGCAGTGTGTAATGAGCTGCGAAAATATGGAATTCCTGCAGTATCTGTACAACCATCATCCTTTGTGATAACGAAGAACAAAAGAATAATTCGTGCTGATTTAACTTTAATCCAGAAATACCTTGATTCTGGATTCGTACCTGTACTCTACGGGGATCCAGTCCTTGATGAGGATGAAACCATTAAAATGGCAATACTCTCTGGAGACCAGATAATAAGTTACATTGGAAAAAATTTAAAACCAGACAGAGTTATACTGGGCTCAGATGTTAACGGGGTGTACAAGAAGGATCCCAAGAAGTACCCAAATGCCAAACCAGTTAAAGTTGTGGGGTCCATGGAAGATCTTGAATCTGCAGAGGGCACACAAAACGTGGATGTTACTGGAGGAATGGGTGGAAAAATCACAGAACTCCTAGAACTTGCTGAAATTGGTGTTGAATCTGAGATACTCAACGCAGGAACACCAGACCTTATAAAAAGAGCCCTGATGGGTGAAAAGGGAATTGGAACCCTTATAAAGCTTCAGAATTAATCTTAGAAAAATAATCTTACAAAAGAGAATTAATCTTACAAAAAAAATCCATAAATTTGGATTTTTCACATTTAAAATATATATAAAATTAAAAGGGACGTAGAAAATGATTTCAGATAGAAAATTAGAACATCTGATGCTCTGCAGGAACAACGATGTGGAGTATCGGAAGAAAACAGGATTTGAGGATATAGAATTTATCCACAAAGCCCTTCCCGAAGTGAACAAGGAAGAAATAAACCTATCAACAGATTTCTTCGGGAAAAAAATGGATGCACCCATAATAATATCCGCAATAACAGGTGGACATCCAGCATCACTCAAAATCAACAGGGAACTTGCAAGGGCAGCAGACAAACTCAACATAGGCATGGGAGTTGGAAGCCAACGTGCAGCAATTGAAAACCCTGAACTTGCACCAACATACACAGTTGTACGGGAAGAAGCACCATCATCATTTTTAATAGGAAATATAGGTGCCCCACAGATAGAACTTGCAGAAAAAGCAGCAGATATGATGGATGCAGATGCACTTGCACTTCACCTGAACCCCCTTCAGGAGGCAATACAACCAGAGGGAGATGTTGATGCAACAGGATACACAGAATCCATCGAGGAGATCTCAAAGAACCTGAAGCTACCAGTCATTGCAAAGGAAACAGGTGCAGGTATAAGCGGTCAGGATGCACACACACTGGAAAAAGCAGGTGTTTCTGCAGTGGATGTTGCAGGATCAGGAGGTACAAGCTGGGCTGCAGTTGAAACCTACCGTGCAAAGGATCGTTACCTCGGAGACCTCTACTGGGACTGGGGAATACCAACAGCCATAAGCACAGTGGAAGTATGTGAATCAGTGAATGTACCTGTCATCTCCTCAGGAGGTATAAGAACAGGACTGGACGCAGCAAAGGCCATTGCACTTGGTGCAGATGCTGTTGGAATCGCATTACCTCTCCTAAAGGATGCTTACATAGGCCATGAGGCCGTTATCACAAGACTTGAAAAATTCAAGGAAGAACTCAGGGTTGCAATGTTCCTGGTTGGAGCATCAAACCTAGAGGAACTCCGAAATTCAGATATCATAATAAAGGGAATTACAAGGGAATGGCTCCATGAGAGGGGCTTTGACACCAAAAAATACGCAAGGAGATCGTTACAATGAGCGTTGAAGTAATAGCAATTGGGGGATACGAAGAAGTTGGAAAGAACATGTCCGCAGTTAAAATCGGCGATGACGTTGTGATATTCGACATGGGAATCCACCTCGACAGGATCCACATCCACGAAGATACAGACATAGCAAGGATGCACAGCCTGGATCTCATTGAAAGGGGAGTGATCCCTGATGACACATTGATGAAGGAAGTTGATGGTAAGGTAAGGGCCATAGTATTCACCCACGGCCACCTTGACCATATAGGTGCAGTTGCAAAGCTTGCACACAGATACGAAGCACCAATAATTGCAACACCATACACACTGGCACTCATAGAGAGAACCATCAAACAGGAGAAAAAGTTCACAGTAAACAACCCACTCCAGGTCTTAAATGCCGGTGAAAAATGTCAGATATCCCCAGACATAACACTTGAATTTGTGGGAACAACCCACAGTATACCTCAAACAGTTACAGCAGCCCTCCACACATCAGAGGGAATAATAGTCTATGCAAACGACTTCAAATTCGACAACCACCAGGTTCTGTCACCACCACCGGATTACAAACGTTTCAGAGAACTGGGACGTAAGGGAGTTCTCGCACTTATCGTGGACACAACCAATGCCTGCGTTAAGAATGAATCCAAAACGCACTCTGAGAAGATAGCAAGAATTCTCCTGAAGGATGTAATGGAAAAACCTCTACGTCAAAAGCAGGGAATGATAGTCACAACATTCTCCTCACACATAGAGAGGATACAGGCCATATGTAAAATTGCCAATCAGAGCAAACGTAAGATACTGCTCCTTGGAAGATCCATGGAGAGGTTCTGTTCAATGGCAGAAAAACTGGGAATATTAGACCTTCCCAAATCCGCAAGTGTCTATGGAAGTCCTAAGGCAGTTAACAGGGCCCTTGCAAGGGCAGATGAACACAGGGACAAGTACCTCCTTGTTACAACTGGACATCAGGGAGAGCCTGATGCATTACTGCCACGTATCGCCAACGGTAAAACCCAGTTCACAGTTAAACCCGGTGACAATGTGATATTTTCATCATCAGTCATACCAAACCCAATGAACATGGCCAATCGTAACCTTCTGGAGCGAAGACTTAAATCCAGTGGTGCCAGAATATACACCAACATACATGTTTCAGGTCATGCAGGACCTGAAGATCAGCGTGACTTTCTGAGGATGCTCAACCCAACTCACATCATTCCATCCCACGGAACACTGGAGATGCTAGCAGCGTACACAGAACTTGCTGAGGAAGAAGGTTATAAACTTGGAAAAGACATACACATACTGAGAAATGGACAGGCACAGGTTTTTAATGGGGGAGTTTAATGGAAGTAATTGATATTCTAAAGCGTTATTCATCAATTGTAGATGAGGAACTGGACAGGGTACTGGCAACAGTTGAACCTGACAAGCTTCAGGAATCATCGGAACATCTAATAAGGGCAGGCGGAAAAAAACTCCGCCCAGCCCTTGTGATGTTAAGCTGTGAAGCAGTTGGAGGAAAAAGAGAGGATGCAGTTAAAACAGCAGCAGCAGTTGAACTCATACACACCTTTTCACTCATACACGACGACATAATGGACAAGGATGAAATGAGAAGGGGAAAACCCTCAGTCCACATGATCTGGGGAGAACCCATGGCAATACTTGCAGGAGACACCCTGTTCTCCAAGGCATTCGAGGCAGTTCTTGAAACAGGAACGGATCACGTACCATCTGAAAACGTTATATCTGCACTTAAAACAGTTGTGGGATCATGTATAGACATCTGTGAGGGCCAGGCATTTGACATGTGCTTTGAAGGAAACTTCGATGTAAGCGAAGAAGCCTACATGAAGATGATCTACAAGAAAACAGCAGCACTCATAGCCGCAGCAACCAAATCCGGGGCACTGATCGGTGCAGGAAGTCCTGAACAGGTTGAAGCCCTTGCAGAATATGGAAAACTCATAGGACTGGCATTCCAGATACAGGATGACTACCTGGATGTTGTCAGTGAAGAGGAGGACCTTGGAAAACCAGTTGGAAGCGACATAGTCGAGGGAAAAATGACCCTCATGGTTGTCAAGGCACTTGCAAATGCATCAAGCGAGGATAAAGAGGAGATCATATCCATACTAAAGACCAACTCCGATACAAACGTTGAACGGGCAATAGAACTCTTTGAAAAGTATGGTTCAATCAAGTACACCTACGATGTGGCCCATGACAACGTTGAAAGGGCAAAACAGCTCCTTGACATTGTGGAAGATTCCTCTGCAAAGGAGGCACTGATGCTTCTTGCAGACTTCGTCCTTGAGAGAACACATTAATACGGTTCAAATCCCCAATTCAGGAAGGGGATTTTTAAATCCATTTTAAAGGTTTTTATTCCTGCAAATTCATTCCTTCAAATTTTAAAAATAAATAATTTTTAATAAATAATTTTTAATAAATAATTTTTTGTATCAAAAAAATTTTATAAAAAAATAAAGAATATTTTTTTTAATTAAAAAGACTTATAAATGGATATTAAATCCAAAATGAACTTAAAATGAAGTTTACAAATACTGATCAATGGTTATAATTCCATGGGTTTTAATTATTAATTCCTAAACTTTCAAATAATCTTAGAGGATTTTACGAGAAAATTGGTATGAAGTGATTCTTATGAGTGAGGAAATAGAACAAATCGTTTACAGAGATGCACTGGAAAATGCAGTCAGACACAAGGGCAGTGCACAGCCCGGTGCAGTTATAGGTTCAGTTATGAGCACCCATGCAGAACTTCGAAGCGAAGCCAAAACAGTGGCTGCAGCAGCAGGTAAAATAGTAGCCAAGGTCAATGCAATGGACCCTGAAACCCAGAAGGCAGAACTTGAAAAACTCGGAGGTCTGAAGGAGAAGAAAAAACGGGTTGAAGAGAAGGGACTTGCAGACCTTGAGGATGTTGATGGAGAGGTTGTACTCAGATTCGCACCAAATCCATCAGGCCCCCTACACATAGGCCATGCACGGGCAGCCATACTTAACAACGAATATGTTAAACGATACGGAGGCAAGCTCATCTTCAGGATCGAGGACACAGACCCTCGAAGGGTTGAACCTTCCGCCTACCAGATGATAGAGGAGGACCTCAAGTGGCTGGGATTCAACTGGAACGAAAAGGTGATCCAGAGCGACCGCATGGAAACATACTACCAGTACGCAGAGGAACTCATAAAACTCGGCCAGGCCTACATGTGCACATGCGACGGTGGAGACTTCAAAAAACTCAAGGATGAATTAAAGGCCTGTCCATGCCGTGACAACACCGTTGAAGAGAACCTGAAACTCTGGAAGGAACTCTTCACTATGGAAGAGGGAGAGGCCGTGCTCCGTGTCAAAACAGACATAAAACATAAAAACCCTGCAATACGTGACTGGGTTGCAATGAGGGTTGTTGAACACGAACACCCACGCACAGGCACCAAGTACAGGGTTTATCCAATGATGAACTTCTCAGTGACTGTGGACGACCACCTTGGAGGTGTGACCCATGTGCTTCGTGGAAAGGACCACCTTGCAAACAGTGAAAAACAGAAGTATCTCTACAACCACTTCGGATGGAAGATACCTGTCTTCATACACTACGGAAGACTGAAAATGGAGGATGTTGCCCTAAGCACGTCCAAGGCACGGGCAGGCATAAGTGATGGGACCTACACCGGCTGGGACGACCCACGCCTAGGCACAATAAGGGCAATAGAAAGACGTGGAATCAAGGCTGAGGCACTCCACGAGCTCATGGTTGAGATCGGTGCCAAGATGGCAGATGCAACAGTGAGCTGGAAGAAGATCTACGGACTCAACCGCCAGATACTTGAGGATTCCTCAGACAGGTACTTCTTCGTTAAAAACCCTGTGAAGGTGGACATAATAAACCTTCCAGAAGAGGAAGAGGGCATAATAAAAAGGCCACTGCACCCGAACTTCCCAGAGCGTGGAAACCGTGAACTACCCTTCAACGGCAAGGTCTACCTCACAATGGAGGATGTGAACAAAACAGGTAAGGGTGGAATCTTAAGGCTCATGGATGCTGTGAATCTTGAATTCAAATACGATGTCTGCAACTGTGGAGACAGGAAGGCAGCCTACCACAGCTCCGACCTTGAGGAAGCCAGAAGCGCAGGCGCCATGATAGTTCAGTGGGTACCCTCAAAGGAGGCCATCAATGCAGAGGTTGTCATGCCCGATGCAACCAGTGTATCAGGATTCATAGAACCTGCAGCCTCCAATCTGAAGGTTGATGATGTGGTGCAGCTTGAGAGGTTTGGATTTGCAAGGGTTGATAAGGCACTGAACCATAAAATAAAGTTCTACTTTGCGCATAAATGAAATTAGTGAAGATATGTATATACAAAAGGATATTTACTAAGAAATAGATTTATTTTTAGAAATATCCTTCAACTATTTTTTTTAAAATCATAATTGAATGCAACCCTTATCTAATTTTTATTTTAAAAACTAAATTTTTAAAAAGAAAAATCATTTTTATTTGTTTTGGTAGTGGGATTCCACTCTGTTTAATATTTCATCTATCCCCCCTTCAACCATTTTGATATCCAACATGTTTCCATTAAGATTTTCTCGAGCCATCGTCTTTGAGTAGGGTATGAAACCCTGAATTGGAATGTTCTTCTTTTTCAGGACATCTTCAAGGATGATCTTCGTTTCATGGTCAACCTTGTTCAGAACAACTCCAAAACTTTTGCCTGCTTCTCCAGTTAACTCTGCTGTCTTTTCGCTTAATAGAACTGCATCGTTGGATGGATCAACCACCATGATCACGGAGTCTGCACCTTCAACTATTCCACGGCCGAAGTGTTCCACTCCAGCTTCTGTGTCTACAAGAACCCACTCTTCTCCATTCACATTGAGTTGATTCAGGAAATCCCGTGTAACTGCGCCCATAGGACATGCACATCCTTCATGGCTGTGTTCTATTTTTCCAATCTGCATGAAACCTTTGTTTCCATTCCAACGGACGAAATCAGATGGAAGATCCTCTAAAAAACTATTTTCTGGGAAGAGTTCTGCCTTCTCATCTCCACCTTCCCTGATAACGGCCATTAACTTATCCATCACAGCAGGCCTACCACCTAAATAATCCATTAGGGTTTTTTCTCCAGGTTCAATTCCCAGCATGGCACCGAGGCCGAGGTTGGATTCATCTGAATCCACAACAAGAACCTTTTTTCCCTGCTCTTCAATCCTTTGGGCCATGAGTGTGACCAGGGTACTTTTCCCACAACCGCCCCTGCCACTGATAATCAATTTAGGCATGATTTTCAACCTCCAAATCCTATTGATTAAACATAATATCAGAATAAGATGTGTTCTTTTTTATTTGTACATCCCTGCAAGGGGGTCCTTGCCGTTGGGGAACATTGCACCGTATGGTTCGAAGAAATCCATGTCCTTAACCGTGCAGAAATGCATCCCCTCATTGGATTCAGTCATCATTAGGGGTTTTGCCTTTTCAACGTCCCATGAACCATTTTCTGCATCGTAAATATCGTCCCTAATCTCCAGATGCACCACCTTGGCCAGAACCAGGGCGTATGGGAATTTATCGTACTCTTCATCAACGATCTTGTGGAGTTTGCATTCCATCCATGCGTAACATCCATCCACACCTGGAGTTTTTAAGGTCTTTGATGGTTTTTCCACAAGTTCAGCCAGTTCAAATTCACTCACCTCAGGAGGTACGAACTTCGCCGTTGGTATTACTTTGTCCATCATATCCACTCCTGGCAGGTTCACAACGAACTCTCCTTGAGATTTCATGTTGTCGAAGGTGTCCCTCATAACCCCTGCTGTTGCAACACATATAAGGTCGAAGGGCCTGAGAATTGGCATTAAACAGGAGTATGGTGCCACATTTCCCACTCCATCTTCACTGACCGTTGATATGAAGGTTACAGGCAGTGGAATTATTGATTCTCGCTTGAAATTTTTTAACTGCATTGATATCACCAGTTAATGGTGGGTTGCAACACCTATATAAATCATATACAATTGATTTAAAGTATTACAAAATTCTTATGAAAACGTGGTTAAGTAATATGTTCGATTGAAATTCCTAATGAAAATCTGATCAAGAAAATAAGCATCACCTAAATAAAAATTCTACAAAAAAAATGATTTTGTTATATTCATATACAAATGATAATTTTTTATAAATAAAATTCTGATACCATTCCATCGTAACTAAATTTTTTTAAATAACTATGTTTTTAAATCTAAAGGAAGAAATTAAAACGTGTAATGTATTTGAATTATAACTGAATTAACGATTTTTTTAACGTAAAAATTGGAGAGATGAAATGGCAGTAAAAATTAACGAAAACTACATGCTCATCAAGAGCAACTACCTCTTCGCTGAAATAGCAAGGAGAGTTGACAGGTTCCAGGAAGAAAACCCTGAAGCAGACATCATAAAAATGGGAATAGGGGACGTAACCATACCCCTACCAAAGGCAGTTGTAAAGGCCTTCAAAGCTGCAGTGGATGAAATGGGAGAAAAGGAAACCTTCATGGGCTACGGTCCAGAACAGGGCTACTCTTTCCTTATAAAGGAAATCATAGAAAAGGATTACGCAGTCCGTGGAATAAAACTTGATGAGGATGAGGTTTTCATAAGTGACGGAGCAAAATGTGACACAGGAAACATCCAGGAAATATTTGGCCTTGACAACACCATTGCAGTAACCGATCCAGTTTATCCAGTCTATGTTGAGAGTAACGTGATGGCAGGAAGAAGCGGAGCAATGGATGAGGATGGTAAGTACGATGGAATGGTTTACATACCATGCACAGCAGATAACGACTTCACACCGGAGCTCCCGGAAACACCAGTTGACCTCATCTACCTGTGCTACCCAAACAACCCAACAGGTACAGCCCTGACAAAGGATGAACTCGCAAAGTGGGTGGAGTACGCAAGGGAAAACAATTCCATAATTCTCTTCGATGCAGCCTACGAGGCCTACATAACCGAGGACAACATACCTCACAGTATCTATGAGATTGAAGGTGCAAGGGAAGTTGCAATAGAGTTCAGAAGCTTTTCAAAGAACGCAGGATTCACAGGTACAAGGTGTGCATTCACAGTCGTGCCAAAAGAGGTTAAAGCCTACGATTCAGAGGGAGAAGCTCATTCACTTAACCCTCTCTGGAACAGGCGCCAGACAACCAAGTTCAACGGTGTGTCCTACCCTGTGCAGGTGGCTGCAAAGGCAGTCTACTCAGAGGAGGGCCAGGCAGAGATCAAGGAATCCATAGCCTACTACATGAAGAACGCAGAGATAATCAGAGAAAGCCTTAAAGAGATGGGTTTAAGTATTTACGGCGGAGTTAACTCCCCCTACATCTGGGTGAAAACACCTGAAGGCATGACATCCTGGGAATTCTTCGACCTCCTCCTCAGCAAGGCAAACGTTGTTGGAACACCTGGAGTGGGCTTCGGACCAAGCGGTGAAGGATACTTCAGAATAACAGCCTTCAACACCCTTGAGAATACCAAGGAAGCTATGGAAAGGATTTCTAAGCTGGAGATTTAGGTCTTTGGATCTGGATCTTTTCTTTTTTTATTTATTTTAATTTAATCCTGAGGTAGTCTGATTTTAGCTCGCAGTGGGACGGTGGGTGGCTGGTGGTGATATATTTCAATCCTATAATAGTCTGATTTTAATCAAGAATTTCTATTTTCATCCGATTTTTAATAAAAACAATTTTTAATATTTAAATTTTAAAATATTTTATTCATTTACCTTTTTTCATTTTATTTAAAAAAATAGATGAATGATTTAAAAAAAGAAAGATTAACTAGGATTCCTAACGATTTGAACCTTCAGCTGGTCGGTGTAACAGTGCCCATACCATTAATCTGTTTGTTCAAGGTTGGATTGCCCAGATACTTTATTGAACCTCCTCCATTAACAATGGCATTGAGTGTGGTTGCAACGTTCACGATGGCTGAACCTCCACCGTTGATTGTAACGGTTGCGGTTTGTGTCTTCAGATCATGTGCGTTGATGGAACCTGCTCCATTCACAGTTGCAGTGTGGTCCGTTGATGTACCTGCAAGGTACAAGGTACCTGCATCCACAGTGCTTGTGAGTTTGCTGGTGCTGAGGCCGGTTACGTTCCCTTCACAATTTCCATGGAGCGCAACACTGTCCAGACTTTTGAGCGTTAATTTGAACTTCACAGCCCCGTTGCTGGCAGAGTTCAGGTTGTTTATAACCAGTGCATTTCCAGAAACTTGGGTGTTGATCTTGGACATCATGCTGCTATCGGCCTCAATCGTGAATGAATCCTTATCACCCTGCTGGATGATCAGGGTTCCAGGACCGTTCAGGACAACCGATGTAACCCCCTGAACATTTGTCTGGTTTGCAGAACCTGTGCTCTGATTTCCGGACTGATTTCCTTGATTCACACACCCTGATGCTGCCACAACAAGACAGATCAGCACTCCCAAAATAACATAATAACTTTTCTTCAAGCAATAATCCCCTCCTCTTTTTTTACTTAATCCAAAGGATTAACCTGAAATTTCATTTTAATTTAATTTAGGGCCTATGAGAACCATTTAAAGATAAATGACACTCAAATGCCGTTATTACTAATCATAATTAAGTAATAATTGAGTATATAATCCTTTCAGAACAAGAACAAATATAAAAGCTTAAATAGTAACCATGGAATTTAAGATTTTAGAGAAAAGATTTGGAAGGTTTTATTTTTTAAAATAAATGTTAAAACAATTAATATTGAGTCCAAAGGTGGATTGTACGGTTTTGGGTGTTTGACGTTATCAACCCTTGCTGGACCGATGATCCATGAATAGGGATCCCCTGAACACACTTGCAAATAGAAGCACCAAGATGCAGTTGCACTGTTTTTCTTGTAATGGAATTAATTAACAACATTATTAAAGAAATGGTTTATTGATTTTTTGAGTACATGAAATGAATTAATGGGATGTGATAATCCTAAAATAGTCTGATTTTAACTTTAACGACTGAGGTCATGTCTTTTATTCACTTTTATGTTTCAATCCTAATTTAGTCTGATTCTATAGTTTTATCCTCAAACTTTAATAGGTGATACTTGTTAATAAACTGGAGACATTGTTTCCAATAAAAGTGAAAAAAATCCATGATATAATTTAATTTATATACTAAAAGATCCATATAATAATTAAAGTCCACTAATGAAAGTTATAGAATATAAGTGTACAACATGATACTAAATCCTGAATATTTATATATGATGGTGCATTATTCTTATTCAGAACTTTATAAGTTATTATATGATCTCATTGACTTAATAACTTATTAAATAATGGATTAAATTTTTTGCAGTGGCACGGCACAAAAATTCAATTAAAAGAATTTGGAAGGACTGATAAAAATGTCTGAAGTGATATATAAGTTTACAGGTAATCCTTTTGTGGATGCTGGAATCTGGGCTTTAAGTCAATGGATTGGAAAAAAACCAGAAGAATTGAATGAGGACGATTTGAAAGGAGTAATTGATGACATTACAAGTGTTTATTTAAATAAAAAATGGTCCAAAAATTTATTTTCAGTTTTTCCTAATAATCCTCTCACTAACCCTGCTGTAAAAGATAAAAAAGAGCGTTATTCTACATTTTTAATTGAATTAGTTGAAGAAATAGATTTGAATGAAGATACCTCTGGTGATTGTATATCTTGCGGTCGGAGAAATAAGGTAAAAAGATGGGGCAAGGATAAAATACCTTTAACTGGTTCAAAAAAGTTTGTAAACTATTTTTCTTATGGTATTGATGGTGCTGATTATTGTCCAGCTTGTACATTTGCAGTACAATTTGTTCCTATTGGGATGTATGCATGTGGAAATATGCTTCTTCTCCATTCAAATTCTGTGAAAGTAATGAAATATTGGTCTAAAAAGTCTGTTGAAAATGTAAAAAAGCAGATCTTATCTCGAGACTTCACAGGATGTTTCAATGAAGGATATAAAAATCCTGTTAATGCCCTTTTTCATGTAATCCAAGATATAATATTGCATTATAATGAAAGATGGTACCTTGAAAAGCCTTCAATAGATTTTTATCATTTCACTAACTACAATCAAGGGCCTGATCTGAATATATACCATGTGCCAACTTCAGTCTTCACTTTTTTGGCTTACATACCCCAACACGAGAAATATGCAGAATGGCTAAAAGTAGTGAGAAGAGGTTACCGTTATGTGAACTGGGAAAAGATAAAAGAAGAAGAAGACTATAAAAACAATCCAAATCTGGTTTATAACAACCTTTTAGAGGGAAAATCAATTATAGGATTTTTTATTGATAGGAAAAACAAGGAAGCAATAGGGGGATGGGATTTAATTAAAAATTATCTGAAAGAGGTGCGAAAAATGGATGAAAAAAGATTAAATGTGATAAAAACAGTTGCAGATGAACTTGCGGAATATATAGAAACTGCTGATGATATCAAAACTTTGAAAAAACTTGAAACAGCCAGTAATTACAAAAATTATCGTAATATACTTAGAATTATTATCAAAAAAAGGATAGAAAATGGTATTGAGGATCCCTTATTTACATTTGATGATTATGCCAATTATCTTTTCCCAGATAGTTTAAAATGGCGTGAAACTCAGGATTTGATTTTATTTAGGATTTACGAAAAATTGGGTTCTTGGATTATTAAACAGGGAAAAGAAGATGAAATATTAACATCTGATGAAATAAAAAATGAAATTCAGGAGGAAGAATAAATGCCAAAAACAGTAGTTGGATTTATGTTAGTGGATGCACCACATTCAGCTCTTAACAATGCTGGTGCAGATGCAGGAGATAGAACTGATAACATTGTAAGGGTTAAATCAATCCGAAGGGGAAGAAAGGTTTATCCGTATGTTTCAGGACAAGCTTTGAGGTACTGGTGGAGAGACACTTTAGCTCAAAAATGTGGATGGAATTTATCTCCAATAGAACGGGAGAAGAAAATTGCTTTCACAAGTGCAAACCCTATTGAATATGAGGATGATGACGTTTTTGGATATATGAGAGCTTTGAAAGCTAAAGAAGGAGGAACAGTAACAAGAATATCTCCTTTAAAAAACTCACCATTGATTTCAGTTATAGGGCAAGTTCCAACTCAGGATTTTGGTGTCATGGCTCGTCATGAAGGTGATCCAGTACCTTATGAACATGAATTTTATTCAACAGTTCTTAAAGGGATATTTTCCATTGATCTTGATAGTTTAGGGGTGTTTTATGCAGCTGAAAAAACAGGTTATAAAAATATGCACCCAAAACTTGAGGAAATAGCTGAAGAAAAGGGTTTATCCCATGAGGAAGAAACTAAAAAATGGTCCATGCCTTTGGATGTAAGAACAAAAAGAGCTCAAGATGTGATTAAAGTTCTTCCAAATTTACAGGGTGGAGCTAAATTAACTTCTCATTTAACTGATGTATCTCCAAAATTCATAGTTCTTGCTGCAATTGACGGTGGTAACCACATCTTCATGAACATAGCAAAAGAAGAAGATGGAGAAGCAGTAATTGACATTGACGCACTTAAAGAAGTTATAATGGAATATGATGATTCTTTACTCACCGAAGTTTATATAGGTCGTAGAAAAGGATTCATGGATGATTTAGATGAACCTCTTCAAAAATTGAATGGAGAAAATAGTAAAATACACATAGGAACAATTAAGGAAGCTGTAGATCAGTTTTCAAATAAAATTCCAGAGCTGATGGAAGAATGAAAGCGTTAAGAGTTCTGATTAAGGGTTGGGTAACATCTTTCAGGTACCCGGCTTTTATCAGCGGTTTTCAACCAACTCTTCCAGTTCCACCGTTGAGTACAATCTACGGATTAATATCTGCTGCTAAAGGAGAATTAGTCACTCCTGAAGATCTTTCGATTGGATATGTCTTCAAACATAAGGGGAAGGCTGTGGACCTTGAAACCATTTATGAACTATCTGGGTTAAAAGGTAAATCAAACGTTATAAAAAGAGAATTTCTGGTGGATCCTGAAATATACGTTTATCTGGACGATCTAGATTACAAAAAATACTTTGAACACCCTAATTATCCAATGCTACTTGGTCGTTCAACAGATCTTGTGAACATCACTGAAATCAAAGAAGTAGAGCTTGAAAAGACGACAAATGTAAAACTTGGAAAAACTATTTTACCCTTTGGTTTAACTGGAGCTTATGGGACCATTCAAGCATTACCAACCCATTTTACAGACACAATTCCACGGAAAGCAGCAGGTACAAAACCTTTCATATTGATGGATCAGTTTTTTGATTATTCAAATGAATGTCTTTATGATGAAGAGATGGATTGGGGAGTTTGGTTCCACAGATAGGTGTTTAAAATGAGTTTACTAGCGAAACCAGATGAAACGTTACTGGAACATACAGAAAACACTTTAAAAGTTTTTAAAAGTATTAAAAAATCTTACAGTAATGTTCCTGATTTGTGTGGAGTTGATGATTTTTGGGAGCACCTTTTTTATTCTTTATTTCTGCATGATTTTGGAAAAGGTGCTACTGGATTTCAGGAAATGCTCCAAAGTGGAAGTCAAAGTGCTCCCTGGAAGTACAGGCATGAAATTCTTTCTGCAGGATTTATATCTACACTAAATTATGATAAAATATACAAAGAGGCCATTGGACTTGCAATAATAACCCATCACAAGGATATAAACAAACTTCGTGAACGTTATAATACATTTCCAAGCCTTCCTGGAAAAGAATTATATCAAAAAAAATTATCAGAGTTAGAACCCAATTTTGATGAAGTGGCCTCTTATTTTGAGTATATACCTGATTGGAGCAATAAGTACCTCGGCTACAAATTGGATAATTTCAATAAACCATCATCTATAGGTGATCTAAATGATGTATACAAAGAATCTGTTCTGCCTTACTTTTTTAATTGGGAAGATGAAGAGTACACTATTCTCCATGGACAATATGGAATCTTTTTAAAGGGTTTTGTGAATGCATGTGATCATTTAGCTTCTGGTTCAAAATATGAAATTTTAAAGGGTATTGAAGATATGAAATCAATTTATAACTTTCCAGAGCTTCGAAAGGTTCAGGAACAATCTTCAAAAGTTAAGGGAAGTGCTTTCTTAACTTCCCCAACTGGAAGCGGTAAAACAGAAGCATCTCTTTTATGGACAGATAACAACCAGAATTCAACAAAATCCAAAAGGGTCTTTTATCTACTTCCCTACACTGCAAGTATAAATGCAATGTACCAAAGACTTCAAAATGACTTTGGAAATAGGGATTTAGTTGGTTTACTACATGGTAAAGCATCTTATTTTCTTTATAAAGAATTATCTGGCAATACTACCGGTTATGATTCAATAAAAAATAGTATTAGGAATATTAAAGGTTTGAATAAAAAAATTTACAGACCTTACAAAGTATTGACACCATTTCAGATATTAAAAGCATTTTTTGGTTCAAAAGGATTTGAAATGCAGCTTTCAGAAATGGCAAATGGTCTTTTTATTCTTGATGAAATTCATGCCTACGATGCACACACAACATCCTTGATACTGGAGATCCTCAAGATCCTGAAGAACAAATACAATGCAAATATATTTGTAATGTCTGCAACACTCCCTTCATTCATTAAAAACCTCTTTAAGGAACATTTAGACATTTCAACAGATATAAAAATGGAAAAAGAGGAACTTGCTAAGTTTACAAGACATGAAGTTGATGTGATAAATGGAAACATAATGAACAACCTTGATCTAATCTTAGATGATTTAGAAAATGATAAAAAGGTTTTAATTGTTTGCAACACTGTTTTGAGGGCACAAGAAGTTTTTGAAGAATTAGAATATGAAACTTCGAACAGTGCTTTACTTCACAGCAGGTTCATGCTGCGAGATAGGGAGAAAATTGAAAAGTCTTTAAATAATTTAGATTTGCTTGTTGGCACGCAGGCAATTGAAGTATCTTTGGATATAGATTATGATGTTTTATACTCAGAACCTGCACCTATTGATGCACTGATTCAAAGGTTTGGAAGGGTGAACCGGAAAAGAAGGAAAGAAATAGCTCCTGTAAATGTTTTTTCTGAAGGATCAGAAAGTGATAAGTACATATATAATCCTGAAATAGTTGAAAAAACTGTACAATCTCTTGAAAATATTGGGATTTTGGATGAAGATCTTATCCAGAAACTCGTTGACGATATTTATGGCAAGGGATATGTTGGAAAAGATAAAGAAGAATTTGAGATAGTTCAAAGGAACTTTGAATCATTCAACAAAGGCATAGTTCCATTCATAAATGATAAAAATAGTGAAATGGAGTTTTACTCTCTTTTTAATTCTTATGAAGTTGTTCCAACCAAATATAAACTGGAATATCTCAAAGAATTAAAGGAAAAAAGGTACTTTGAGGCTATGAGTTATATTCTTTCCATCAGTGTTGGCCAGTTTAAAAAGCTTGAAAACGAAGATAATGTGGAATTTGATAAAGAAACATACTTTGTAAATATGGTTTATGATGAAAAGCTCGGGTTAAGATTAGATTTGGAAGAAAGTTCATTTTTGTAAAATATGGTGAAAACATGCGCTTAAAAATAAGTCTGGCATCCCGGAACAGTGAATACAAAATTCCTTACAATTACAATTATCAACTTTCTTCGTTAATTTACAGGAAGATAGCAGACCTTGATCTAGCCAGCGAGCTCCATATTTCCTCTGATTTTAAATTTTTTACTTTTTCTCAGATTTACGTTCCCAGAAGAAGGATAACCAAGAACGGCATCATCTCAAGGGATGGTAATCTGCATTTTTACATTTCCTCTCCGAACGACTACTTGATTCAGAGTATGGTTGAAGCTTATCTCGAGGATCTTGAGGTTAACTTCCGGGGCGATAGGCTGCAGGTTCAGGAGGTTGAGCTTTTAAAGAAACCTAAATTCAAGAAAAGTGCAGAGTTCAAGACCATATCTCCTGTGATGGCAAGAATAAAAAGGGATGATAAAATATGGGATCTGAACCCTGGAGACCTTCAGTTCTATACAGCTCTCCAGAAGAACCTTCTGAACAAGTATAGGGCATTTCACGGTAGCTACAATGGTGATGAGTATTTGAAGATTGCTCCAGACATGGGATCTGTGAAACGCAAACGAATAACCATCAAGAAGGACGGCGTGGAAACTTACCACAGGGCTTATCAGATGCGCTTCACGGCTGAGGGGGATCCGAGACTTTTAGAATTTATGTATGATTGTGGATTTGGGGAGAAAAATAGTATGGGTTTTGGAATGGTTAATTTAATTAATTATAGTTATTAGATGCTGATTAGGGGCCTGATAAAATGCTAAAAGCTGTTAAAGACTTAGGGGAATATGTAATTAAAAAAGAAAAATTAAGTTCAGAAGAAATTTTTTCCCAAAAAACAAAATTGGCTAATACCCAAACTGTACTTTGTGTTGTTTTTGAGATAAAAGGAAATGATCTAAGATATTTTAATGTACATACAGAAGAATATGAACCAGCAAAGTCAAATAAATACCTCTATCGGATATTTAACCATAGAAGATATGATTTAACGCCAACAGCTAAGATTAACGCAATAGAAAAAGTCAAAAAAAGATGGGATTTATGGTTTGGGGAATATTCTCAAAAGTATAGTTATGATCCACTTATAAGCTCTTTGAGGAAAGAATTTGAAGAAAATAAAGGCATTATATTTGAAGATGTTTCAAAAGAATTTAATGAATTACCTAAAGAGCAAAAGAGGAATGCTATACTTACATTAAAGATAAAAGAAAATTCTAATGAAAAATATGTTGGTGATTTTGCTATTTTTAAGAACATTTTCAGAGAGGAAGCCCGAAAAAAGTTTTTCACGCGCAAATATGGAAAAGAGATAGAATCACGAGGAATAGGAGAATGTAACCTTTGTAAATCTCAAGGTGAGGTTTATGGTTTTTCATCCCCTTTTTCGGTGTTCACGGTTGATAAGAAGGGTTTTGCACCTAACTTTTCACAGGAAAACTCTTGGAAGCAGTTACCAATATGTGAAAATTGTGCCATATCTTTGGTTGCAGGGCGTGAATTCATTGATAAATATCTATCAAAGAATTTTTATGGCTATAAATTTTATATGATTCCTTGTTTTACCTTTAAAAGTATTCAAGATGATATTATTGAAGAAATAAAAGATTCTGGGAAGAATAAATTTGCAAAGAGTTTATTGACTCCCGAAGAAGAAATACTTGATATTATAAAAGATAAAAATGATATAATAAATTTGATTTTTGTTTTTTACAAACCTAAACAAGGGGATTATTTTGATATTGTAAAGTATATAGAAGATGTTCCCCCTTCTTGGATTAATAACCTTTTCAAAACATTTGATAATGTTAAACAAAAGCCTATTTTTAGAGAGGAGTATTTAAGGATATTATTTGGAAAAAAATGGGTTAATGATTTTACTGAAGCATCTTTTAATGGAAAAAATTTGTGGAAAAAGGGATTTAATTTAGGTAAATTGATTAGAACATTTTTCCCTTCTTCAAAGAAAACAGGTGTTTATGATAAGTATTTTATTGATATTATTGGAGATATTTTGTCTCAAACACAAATAAATGCTGATTTTTTAATTGATTCTTTTTTAAGGGAATTAAGAAATAAACATGTTAATAATGAAAGCTTTTCTGAAGTCCTTTATTCTTTACAGTCTATTTACTTACTCATCTTCATTTATAAATTGAATTTAATGAAAGAGGGTGTTAAAATGAATGAAAAATCGGAAATTGGTTCAAATGAGCCTACACAAGTAAAGGAATTTTTTGAAAACTATGAGGATGCCTTCAATTCATCTTCTAAAAAGGCCGCATTCTTAGAAGGAGTTTTAGTTAAGTTCCTTTTAGATGTACAAATGGCACAAAGAGATGCAACTCCCTTCAGATCGAAATTGTCTGGTTTGAAACTTGATGAAAAAAAGTTACAAAAATTGTTGCCTCAGATTATAGCAAAATTAAGGGAGTACAACATTTCATACCGATGGTTAGAGCAGTTAACTTCTGAATATTTATTGAAAGCTGAAAATAATGGATGGAATATCTCAAAAAATGAAATAAGTTACTATTTTACTTTAGGACTTAATTTAGGGGGAATATTTAAAGTTAAAGGTGGTGCTGAAAATGAGTGATGTTGTGAAAAATAGATCAGAAATAATTTTTTTATACGATATTGAGAATGCAAATCCAAATGGAGATCCAATGGATGAAAACAAGCCTAGGATAGATGAAGAAACTGAAAAGAATATTGTTACTGATGTAAGGCTCAAAAGAACCATCCGCGATTTTTTATACAAATTTTTAGATGAAGAAATTTTCATAGTAGAAGAAATTAATAAAGATGGAACCCAAAAAACCAGAGAAAATAGACTTGAAGAACTTAAAATAAGTTCTAAAGAAGATGGAGTTAAATTACTTGAAAATTATGTCGATTTAAGGTTATTTGGTGCAACAATTGCAGTTAAAAATATGCCATTGACATGGATAGGTCCTGTTCAATTTAAATTTGGTAAGTCACTCCATAAAGTAGAACCAAAAACCATTAAAGGAACTAGTGTAATGCCTTCAAAGGAGAATGTAACTAGAGGAACTTTTATTGAAACTCAAATCCTCCCATATTCATTAATTTCATTTTATGGAATAATAAATGAAAATGCAGCCAAAAAAACCGGTTTAACAGAACTGGATGTTGATTTAATGATGAATGGGCTTTGGAATGGAACAAAGAATATCATCACACGATCTAAAATTGGCCAAATGCCTAGACTGTTATTAAGGGTGGTTTATAAAGAAGATAATTTCCATATTGGAGACTTGGATAAGGGAATAAAACTCACATTCAATGAGAATATTGAAGAAAAAGCTTTAAGAAATATATCTGAGGTTAAATTAGATATCTCGGGTTTAATAGATAAAATTGAGTTAAATAAGGATAAAATTGAAAGGATTGACTTTAAAATCAATGATTTAGAAACAACTCCTACATTAAAAGATTCGTTTGAAGGAATCAAACTGAAAGAATTAATGTTTTAAGGTGTTTCCATGGAAAATAAAGCATTGGTATTTGATATATGGGGGGATTATGCACATTTTCGTAAAATTGAAACCACCACTTCTCCTCTCACATATTCAATTCCAACAGGGACTGCTGTTGCTGGATTAATCGCAGCAATGTTAGGTTGGCAAAGAGATTCTTATTATGATACTCTTTCTAGGGATAATTTTGAATTTTCTATTAGGATATTAGAACCTATAAAAAAAGTTCGGATGAATATTAATTTGATAAAAACAGATGAAGGATTTTACCTATGGGATATTAAGGGGACTCCAAGATCCCCTACTCCCTATGAGTTTATAAAAAATCCATCTTATAGAATTTACATCCATTTAAAAGAAGCGAACACATATAAAACGTTGAAATATTATCTTGAAAATCATAAAACAATCTTTACTCCCTATTTAGGTATTAGTGAACTCATTGCTAACTTCAGTTTTGTTGGTGAATATGATATAAATCCTAAAGAGTTAGAAAGAGCTGAAGTACATACTGTATTAAAAAAGGATGATTACAAAATTTATGTTGGTAATTTAGAAGAAGGAATGAGGTGGTCACGAGAGAACATGCCATTATATATGAATTCAGATCGTTGCGTAACTGAATATTCAGAAGTTCTTCTTGAACAGACTGGAAAACCTCTTATGATTGAAAATGGATTATTCTATGAAATTGGTGAAGATAATGTTGTTTTCCTGTGAGTTAAAATCTCATCCTGAAAAAAAATTAGTCGATCATCTTCGTAATGTAGCTGAGCTGTCGAATAAAATTGTCAACTCAAAATCCATTGATGATCAAAAGATATTCTCTGAAATAACGTATATAATTGGTATTTCACATGATTTTGGAAAATCAACTACTTTTTTCCAGAGATATATCTTAGATCCTGATGAAAAGAGTAAATATACTTACCATGGATTTTTATCTTCTTTTTTGGGATATTATTTTGTCAGGAGTTACTTAGAAGGAACCGGGTTATGGGATGAGTATTGGTATCTTGCTCCAATCACATGGATAGTAATAAATAAGCATCATGGAAATATTGAAAACATAAAGTACACTGAAATTCCTAAAATTAAGGATCATCTAAAGATTGAAACAGTCATGGAACAGATGAGAGATGTAGAATCTCATTATTTGAATGAAATGAAAGTTATTTATGATGATTTATGGAATTATTCTTCAATAACAGGTTTTTTTGATGAGTTTAACTTTAATGCTCCTGTTTTTAGAAAGGGATTATATAAAGATGTCAAAAAACTTTGTAGAGAGAAAAATATAAAATATTATTTTTATATTCTGTTTTTTTATTCGGTTTTGCTTGATGCGGATAAATTGGATGCTTCGGGACTAGAAAGAGTTCCTGAAAAAGTAGAAATTTCGGAAGGAGATTTGGTAGATGCGTATAAATCTGTCAAATTTAAAGAAGAAACTAAAATTAATGAATTAAGAGAAAAGGCTTATACTGAAGTTAAATCACAATTAAAAACTTTAAATTTAAATAATGATAGAATACTTTCCATAAATTTACCCACGGGTGCAGGTAAAACATTAACTGGATTTTCTTTTGTTTTAAACCTTCAAAATAAGGTTAAAGATGAAAAGGGATTTGATCCAAAAATTATATACTCCCTGCCTTTTTTGAGCATTATAGACCAGAATAGTTCTATAATATCTGAGATTTTAGATGGAAGGAATAAAAAAGGATGGAATGATTTATTAAAAATGAAAAATGAAGAAACACAATCCTTGCTTGAAAAAACGACACCTTCAAACCTTCTTTTGAAACATCACCATTTAATAGACATAAAATATAATGAAGAAAGAGATAACGAACTGAATATTATTGAAGATATAAACAATGCTCTTTTACTAACTGAAAGTTGGCATTCTGAAATAGTCGTCACGACTTTTATTCAATTTTTTTATAGTATAATCACTAACAAAAACAAATCTGCGAGAAAATTCCATAATATTACTAATTCCATCATAGTTTTAGATGAAATACAAGCTATACCTCATAAGTATTGGCTATTAATCAATAATATGTTGAAGTTTTTAGCCTACAACTTTAATTGTTGGGTTATTTTAATGACTGCAACAAAGCCCCTCATTTTTGAAGAAAAGGAAATCAAAGAACTTGTAGAGAATAGAAATGAGTATTTTGAGTATTTTGATAGAGTGGATTTTAATTTTGATTTAACTGGCACATATCTTGAAGATTTTAAGAAAAATATTTTTAAAACGATAATATCTAATGAAAAGGATGTTATGATTGTTTTAAATACAATTAAATCTTCCAAAGAACTTTATAAATACCTAAAAGAGAATTTATCCGAAATTTACTCAGTAGATCCTGAAAGTATTTTAGATAAAGATGGAATTTGTAATTTTGGAGATTTAGAACTTATTAATATGACTACGCATATTTTGCCAAAATATCGCTTAAATAGAATTAATAGAATAAAAACTGATTCCAAAAGGAAAGTAATAGTTACAACCCAGTTAGTTGAAGCAGGCGTGGATATTAGTGTAGATATTATTTATAGGGATTTAGCTCCTTTAGATTCAATAATTCAAACAGCCGGGCGGTGTAATAGGAATGATGATAGTGGTAGAGGTATCGTAAATATTGTTAAATTGAAAAATAACAACGGCGTTCCTTTTTTCAGTCATGTCTATGGTAAAATCCTTATGAATGCTACAGAGGAAGTTATTGGTAGAAGATCTAAAATATCTGAAAAGGAATTTATTAAGAACGCTGCGGATTCTTATTATCTTTTAATCAAAGAAAGAGGGTCTGTTCAAGATTCTCGTGAGATAGTAGATCATTTGAAGAATTTGGAGTTTTCAGAAACTTTAAAATTTCAATTAATTCCTAATGAAGGACAAACAGCATCAATATTCATAGAAATTGATGAAAAAGCTAGAGAAGTTCGAGAAAATATTGAAACAATACAAATGAACTTTAAAAAATTTGATAAAAAAAATGAGTTGTTAAAGATTAAAAGATATATAAATTGTTTCACACTTTCTATAAGGTGTAATAAAAATTTAAGAGATAACATAGATGGATTAAGTTCTATTGGAGACAATACTATCTTTAAATATGTTCCTAACAATGATTTAAGAAAATGGTACAGATTAGATATAGGGTTTTGTATACCTGAAACGGATATTGATAATAGGATGTTATAGTATTTTAAAAACTTTCTGAAAGCATGAAATGGATTAAGTGGTTAAAATGATCTACAAAACTGAACTCTCAAACGATTTTCAGACAATTATCCCTCCAGAAATCAGAAATAAGTTCAAAATAAGTTATGGAGACCAAATAGAATGGATAATTTCAAACAATGAAGTGAAGCTGAAGTTTATAAACAAAGTTTCAGTTAATGATAAACTCTGAAAAGGAGGCTGCTAAACTGAGAGAAGTGGAGAGGAGATAAAACCTGATTTTACTCGTTATTCATTGTTAAATTTACTTATATAATCCAAGGTGATAACATGCCAACAATCACAAAAGATTACAAGGTAAAAATTCCCAAAAAGGTCAGAAAAGACCTCAACATCCAACAGGGAGATGAAGTTGTCTTCGTTAAAAATAAAGATAAAAATTGGGTTCTCATGACATTGGAGGGATTAACAGACAAAATTGTGGAAAGATCTTCAGACATTGAGGAAACCATAACAGAATCAAGGGAAGGATTCAGAAAGGGAAGTTTAAAGAATCTAAAATCTCTTGATAACAGGTAAAACCTTTAAAAGAGGAAATGTAATGCTCCCAAACTCAGAAAAACACCTCCAAGTCAGAGGTACTGAAATAAACTACTACTTCATCTGCAGGACCAAGCTCTGGCTGTTTTCCCACAACATCCAGATGGAGCAGGAATCTGAATCAGTTTCAATGGGTAAACAGCTCCACAAGAAGAGCTATGGCCGTGAGAAGAAGGACTTCACCATTGACAACCTCATAAGCGTGGACTTCATAAGGAGGGGTGAAGCCTTGGAGCTCCATGAGGTTAAAAAAAGCAGTAAAATGGAGGACGCCCACCGCTACCAGCTCCTTTACTACATGTACTACCTGAAGAAGGAGAAGGGAATCCAGAATATTGTAGGATTCATAGACTATCCAAAGCTGAGGAAAAAAGAGAAGGTTGAGCTCACAGAATCTGGAGAAAAATATTTAGAGGGTATCATTGAAGGTATTGGTCAAATAATTCATGGAACCATTCCAAAACCTGAAAAAAAGAAAATATGCCGTAAATGTGCCTACTACGAGTTCTGTTGGGTTTGAGAAAATTTTATATATAAATTGTTCTAAAATATGAACATATGTTCGGAAAAATGAACATTCCTTCCAGGCATGCCATGAGGATCCTCTGCTTTCTGGGTAGGAATTATATGGAAAAGTACCACACAAGGGAGATAGTAAGGCAATTGAACCTGTCCCTTGGAACAGCCAGCAAGAATCTGAGAATTCTTGAAGAAGAAGAGCTTATCATAAAGGAAAATCTTGGAAGATTAACCATTTATCAGGCCAATATGGAAAATCCCCTGCTTAAGGAGCTTAAAATTGTATTCACACTTATGGAAATAGATGGCCTCATAAAAGAACTCAAAGAGTTTTCATCCAAAATAATCCTTTTTGGGAGTTGTGCAACAGGTGAAGACAGGCAGGAGAGTGACATCGATCTTGTGGTCCTGACTGGAGATATCAGGCACGCAAACAAACTAGTTGAGAAACATCAAATGGATATTTCAAGAAAAATTTCACCGATTATTATGGAGGAGGTTGAATTCCGACATTTAAAAAAGGAAGACAAACCATTCTATTCCAGAGTAATGAAAGGAAGGACTTTATATGAAATTTCAGTTTGAAAAATGTAAAGAAAGGGGTAAAATAGTTAAAATGGGTAAAGATCCGGAACTTGTGAGAAAAGAATTGAAAGAATCATCTCACGATTTGGATTCTGCTCAAAAATCATTATCCAAAGAAGATTACAAGTGGACCATAGTTCAATGTTACTACTCAATGTTCCATGCTTTCAGAGCACTGCTTTTTAGCAGAGGATACCGTGAAAAGAGTCATATCTACTTAAAATTCGCTATTGAAACTCTATTTGTTGATGAGGGAATACTTAACAGGGACCTACTTGATAATTTTGATTTTGCAATGAGAAGTAGGGAAAGGGCAGATTACAGTTACACTTACAACTTAAATTTAGCAGAAGACCTTTTAGATTCATCAAGAGAATTGTTGGATGAAGTTGAAAATCTGGTGAGCCAATGAAAAAGAACTACTACCTTATGTCGGATGGATTACTTAAAAGAAAGGAAAACACACTGTATTTTGTCAACAAAGATGGTAAAAAGCCCATACCCATAAACAAGATCTATTCAATATACGCCTACGGATCCCTGACCTTTTCATCCCAGTCTGTGCACCTCCTGGCAAAGGAAGGCATCCCAATACACTTCTTCAACTACTACGGATTCTACGACGGCAGTTTCTACCCCCGGGAAACCCTGCTTTCAGGGGATCTTCTGGTGAAACAGGCAGAACACTACCTCAACCCTGGAAAAAGGCTCTGGATAGCTAAAAAGTTCATTGAGGGTGCCGCAGGTAACATGGAAAAGGTTCTGGGCTATTACCACGTTGAAAATGGCATTGGAGAAACAGTGAAGGATCTAACCTTTTCATCCAACGTGACCGAGGCAATGAACGTTGAGGCACGTATGCGTTCCGAGTACTACTCAAAAATGGATGAAATATTGCCTGATGGATTTAAAATGGAGGGTAGGAGCAGGAGGCCTCCAGAGAACATGGTGAACGCCCTCATAAGTTTTGGAAACTCAATGGTCTATTCAACCGTTATCTCGGAGATATACAACACTCAGCTCAACCCCACAATCTCTTACCTCCACGAACCCTTTGAGCGGCGCTACTCCCTAGCACTGGATCTGAGCGAGATGTTCAAGCCGATACTGGTTGACAGGCTCATATTTTATATGGTAAACAAGAAAATGCTGACCGAGGACGACTTCGAACAGAAGGTGGACTACTGTATGCTCAACGACAGCGGGCGGAAGAAGTTCATCAAGGAGTACGATGAGAGACTTAAAAAGACCATAAAGCACAGGGAACTCAACCGTAAGGTTTCTTACAGGCGTTTGATCCGGCTTGAAGCTTACAAGTTAATCAAGCACATTCTGGGCACACAGGAGTACAAACCATTTGTTATGTGGTGGTGACAGGCCTTTTTTTATAGAAGAAGGGTTAAAGTATAGATTGGAGGGAATTGTAACGCAGAGGATCAATTTAGATACAGATAATTCCATAAATGATGGAAAATTTAGAGAAAAAAATTATACTTCATTGATTTTAATTTTAGGCATCGCAGGCTTTATATCTGCAGCAGATAACTGGATCGTGTCACCGGTTTTACCTGCAATTGCAACGGGTTTCGGTGTATCAGTTGCTGTTGCAGGCATCATATTCACATCTTACATGATACCCTACGGTTTCATGCAGCCTGTTTATGGTTTTATCAGCGATAAACATGGTAAAATTAGGGTACTGCAGTTGATAGTTTTGGGTCTTGCTTTAGGAACATTTGCATGTGCACTTTCAAGTTCTTTATGGGTGTTGTGTATCTGTAGAGCATTTACCGGCTTTTTTGCTGCAGGAATTGTTGCCCTGTCCCTGGCATGGATTGGAGATAATGTACCAGAATCCCAACGCCAAACATGTGTTGGAAAATTTATGGGAATAGTCTTTCTTGGCCAGGGCATGAGCGTTGGTATTGGAGGATTCATTGCTAACTACGCAAGCTGGAGGGTTGCATTTATTTTATTTGGACTGGCAGCAATCACATCAGAATTATTCTTACAGAAGATACCTGAAAACTTCACACCTACAAAACATCAACGTAACTTCTTTAAAGAAGTCAAAGATGTATGTTTAACGTCTAAAGGCAAAATCATCTTTCCTTTAGCATTTTTAACAGGTTTTCTACTGATTGGTTTGTACAGTTACCTTGGGGCATTTTTACATGAGATTTCAGGTTTAAACTACTTGGAAATTGGTTTAGTTTTAATGTTCTATGGTTTCGCCTGCCTGATTGCAGGTACCTACGTTGGAAAAATGGGAAACAAGTTTGGGCAACAGAAAACTGTTCTGACAGGGGCATGTTTTGCTTTATTCACACCCTTCTTGTTATTTTTCTTCCCATTCTGGCAGGTAATCTTATTAGCTACGGTAAGCTTGGGATTTGCGTACATACTCATGCAATCCCCTTTAGCAACCATAGCATTTGATGTTGCTCCAGAAACTAAAGGACTTCCATCTGCATTAATTGGATTAGGCTTATTTGGAGGTGGAGGTTTGGGTTCTGCTTTCTATGGTTACCTGCTACAGTTGTTGGGATATGGGGCAATCTGGTTTGCAGCTGCTCTGGGAAGTCTGATCCTAATTTTCATAGTAACCAGAGTAGACCTGGACTTTGGGCATCAATTTAAACATCCAAGATCATTGAAGGAATAACTAGATGGGAGGTCAATAAAATGTACGTTATAATTGTCTATGACATCAACGTTGACAGGGTTAACAAGGTCAAATCTTTCCTCAGAACTCATCTGCACTGGATTCAGAACTCAGTATTTGAGGGAGAGGTTACAAGAAGTGAGTTTGAAGAGATAAAGGATGGTCTGAAAGGTATTATAAACAAAGATGAGGATTCTGTGATACTTTATACTATGAGGAGCGAGAAAGCACTTAAAAGGAAGGTTCTTGGGGTTGAAAAGGCACCTATCGGTGGAATTCTTTGATTTTTTACTTTTTTTAATTTATTTACTATTATTATGCTTTTTTTAAGGATTTAACTAACTTTTATGGGATCGTTTATCCAAGCAATTTTAATATTACTTAATACATTCTAAATATTACTTAAGCTTTGATTAACTTATTCCAATTCCTTTGAGTTTAATATGGCCTGTACCCTCAGGATATTGCTATAATTAGTTTTAAATCAATATTCTCATCTTTTTTTATTAAAAAAATCTCCTTCAAGAGGCTGTTGATCCATATAAAAGAAATTGAAAATTGGGGATGGATAATTTTAAGTGTGATATTGGCCAAAGTATAGGGTGTATCAGGGTAAATAGGCGAAATTTCGGCCCTGCTAAAATCAGACTATTTTAGGATTGAAATGTCGTGTTGAGGATAATCCGCTTGAAACAGAAGTTAAGCTAAAATCAGACTATTTTAGGATTGAAATCTTGAAGCCTTGGAGGATCCATTTATGATGCTGCTTGGCTAAAATCAGACTATTTTAGGATTGAAATTTTTTAAGGAAAATGGATTAACTAAAGGGCATTATGAGCTAAAATCAGACTATTTTAGGATTGAAATTATTGAACATAGGCTGAAAGGTTACATGCTTTACAGCTAAAATCAGACTATTTTAGGATTGAAATGCTGCAACCCTCGAAGATAATATTGATTTTAACCGGCTAAAATCAGACTATTTTAGGATTGAAATCTTACTGTGAATACATCACTACAAAAGGAAGTAAAGTGCTAAAATCAGACTATTTTAGGATTGAAATGACTATTTTAACCCACTTTCAGAAGTAGGAGAGGGGGCTAAAATCAGACTATTTTAGGATTGAAATTTTTTTATTTATACTTCTTTATTTGAAGTTTCGTTTATGCTAAAATCAGACTATTTTAGGATTGAAATATTTTAGGTTGGATCGGGGTGTGTTTCATCTTATAAGCTAAAATCAGACTATTTTAGGATTGAAATATAATCTATATTTGCAGTAAATCTCATATTTTCACGCTAAAATCAGACTATTTTAGGATTGAAATACTTGGCTCCATAGTTGATAGATCAACACTTGTATTGCTAAAATCAGACTATTTTAGGATTGAAATGTTCTAAAGGAATTACTCAAAGAACAGGGAGTTGATGGCTAAAATCAGACTATTTTAGGATTGAAATGGGCTTTGTTTAGTGCATTGATTCTATCAGATACGGGCTAAAATCAGACTATTTTAGGATTGAAATACAACCTTTTATGTGTCGAATGGTCTTGTTAAACTCAGCTAAAATCAGACTATTTTAGGATTGAAATTAGAAGGTGAATGGACCTGTTCACACTGTGATTGTGAGCTAAAATCAGACTATTTTAGGATTGAAATACAGTTTTGGAGTCCCTACCGGAATTGGATTTGGAGCTAAAATCAGACTATTTTAGGATTGAAATAAAAGTTGTTCCAGACCTCCCTAGTGCCGAGGAAGAGCTAAAATCAGACTATTTTAGGATTGAAATCAAGTCCTACGATCCCGGCTATGGTTATGAAGGTTGTTGAGCTAAAATCAGACTATTTTAGGATTGAAATTTAATGACATGAGAGAAGGTCGTGGTGGTGCTGTTGCTAAAATCAGACTATTTTAGGATTGAAATTCCTCTGGAATGGGTATGGTTTTTGTGTAGTTGGGCTAAAATCAGACTATTTTAGGATTGAAATTATATCTGTTTTTAATTAGAATAATAAGTCCTTAATTGCTAAAATCAGACTATTTTAGGATTGAAATGATTTCACAAGACAAACGAGTGAGGGGGCTGTTGGTTGCTAAAATCAGACTATTTTAGGATTGAAATGTACTTCAATGAATAAGGCAAAGAATGCCTCAAACAGCTAAAATCAGACTATTTTAGGATTGAAATCGTGATGCTGTGGCTGAAATTAAGGAAGATTTGAGGGGCTAAAATCAGACTATTTTAGGATTGAAATGAGAACCATCCCCTTAAACGTGGATTACTTTGAACTGCTAAAATCAGACTATTTTAGGATTGAAATTATAAAAAACAGGTTCGTTAAAAGCTTCTTCTGGAGGCTAAAATCAGACTATTTTAGGATTGAAATTTGATTGTGAAACACTAAGGTAATCCGCAACAGAATGCTAAAATCAGACTATTTTAGGATTGAAATTATCGAGGAGGGTGCACTTGTAGAGGCAACGGTTGAGGCTAAAATCAGACTATTTTAGGATTGAAATGTATTGTACTGTACTGTATATTCTGTCATCAAGATCGCTAAAATCAGACTATTTTAGGATTGAAATAACTCAGGGCATACAGGCATCAGAAACAAGTTGAAGCGCTAAAATCAGACTATTTTAGGATTGAAATGGAAATAGTCATACAAAACGAAGGACAAGAAATCACAGCTAAAATCAGACTATTTTAGGATTGAAATTAAATGGTTTTCTTGACATGAAGTAAAATTTAGTTAGCTAAAATCAGACTATTTTAGGATTGAAATAACATTCCCAGTGCAGAGTTTATCGCATTTAGGAGGGCGCTAAAATCAGACTATTTTAGGATTGAAATGACGGTGACGATGACAACACACTCATGAATGGACTTGCGCTAAAATCAGACTATTTTAGGATTGAAATGCAGATATGTTGAGAGGGCCTATCCTTGGTACTCGTGCTAAAATCAGACTATTTTAGGATTGAAATTTAGATATTGAGATAGCAGACTTCATAAAACAAGTCGCTAAAATCAGACTATTTTAGGATTGAAATCCATACCCGGATTCCCTTTTGATGATCAGGAAAAAAGGCTAAAATCAGACTATTTTAGGATTGAAATTCTGTTACCTCTAACCTTCTAACGAGCGTAACACCTGCTAAAATCAGACTATTTTAGGATTGAAATCACCTTGTCCCCACTGTTGGTGAAGTACAACCTGGTGCTAAAATCAGACTATTTTAGGATTGAAATCAAATCGAAACTAAGAAAAAAGACACAATACTAATATTGCTAAAATCAGACTATTTTAGGATTGAAATGATCTAGATGAAATCTTAGATGATTCAGAATATGCAAGCTAAAATCAGACTATTTTAGGATTGAAATGAGATTAAAGATGAGTTAAACCGTTTAGATGTTGATGCTAAAATCAGACTATTTTAGGATTGAAATCGTACAATGGGATCTTTAGTTCTGAGAACAAATTTAGCTAAAATCAGACTATTTTAGGATTGAAATTCTTTCATTGCTGGTAAGATGTAACCGTCTTTGATTTTGCTAAAATCAGACTATTTTAGGATTGAAATCTATGTCCTTCTTTACATAAAAGGTATCTGCAAAGTGCTAAAATCAGACTATTTTAGGATTGAAATCACAACTTAAAGGATCATTAAAGCATCCTAAGAATGTGGCTAAAATCAGACTATTTTAGGATTGAAATTCACGGAAGACACATCTCAACGCATTCAAAACCAAAGCTAAAATCAGACTATTTTAGGATTGAAATGAAAACACACCAGCCGTCAACAACTGAATTTAAAGACGCTAAAATCAGACTATTTTAGGATTGAAATATTTAGATGTTAATGATAATTATGACACTGAAGAGGGCTAAAATCAGACTATTTTAGGATTGAAATGGGCTTTGTTTATTGCATTGATTCTATCAGATACGGGCTAAAATCAGACTATTTTAGGATTGAAATGCTTGATACTTATATGTTGATCTGTTTGCATTGGATGCTAAAATCAGACTATTTTAGGATTGAAATGTTGTAACTGATTTCATGGAACTCTCTCAGGATGAGGCTAAAATCAGACTATTTTAGGATTGAAATATAAATGAGTTAGATATTCACACTGAATATGAAGTTGCTAAAATCAGACTATTTTAGGATTGAAATTAGTATATATACTTTTCTATTTTTGATAAAAAAATATGCTAAAATCAGACTATTTTAGGATTGAAATTTATTCTGGGTTTTAAGTTCCTCATCAACCTGCATCCGCTAAAATCAGACTATTTTAGGATTGAAATATTAGTATATCTTCGGCTTTTAATTCTGGTAATACCGCTAAAATCAGACTATTTTAGGATTGAAATAGCATTATTTACAGGGTCTGAATCGAATTTAAGTCTGCTAAAATCAGACTATTTTAGGATTGAAATGTCAAAAACAGAATTAGAATAAACAGTAAAAGGTATGCTAAAATCAGACTATTTTAGGATTGAAATGCTTTATGAGCCGAACTGATCATGAACTTTTCCAGGGCTAAAATCAGACTATTTTAGGATTGAAATAGCAGTACTCCCAATAAGCCTAATCCTAATATTCACGCTAAAATCAGACTATTTTAGGATTGAAATCGGGGGACATTGAACAAGCAAAGGAAGACATAACGGGGCTAAAATCAGACTATTTTAGGATTGAAATTTTCTTTTATTTCATCAAAGCTTATTTCACGCATTTTGCTAAAATCAGACTATTTTAGGATTGAAATTTTTGTTGTCTTTTTCTCGTTGAAGGACACGTTTTTGCTAAAATCAGACTATTTTAGGATTGAAATTTGAGTAATACTATAAAAAGAGCATGTTAATAAAGGTGCTAAAATCAGACTATTTTAGGATTGAAATTCATATAATAAACTAGGGCTTTTTCTAACTGTTGAGATGCTAAAATCAGACTATTTTAGGATTGAAATCTCCTCCAGCTACGGTAGAAAATATGTCGCCTATTCGCTAAAATCAGACTATTTTAGGATTGAAATAGAAGCAGTATACCTTGCAGCTGCAGGATATGCATGGTGCTAAAATCAGACTATTTTAGGATTGAAATTACGGAAGGGTGACAACATCCTTCTCAACAGGTTTCCGCTAAAATCAGACTATTTTAGGATTGAAATTCAAAAAAAGTAACAAAACGAGATTTAATTATAATCTTTGCTAAAATCAGACTATTTTAGGATTGAAATTCAAAGACACATACAATTGAGATATATGCAACAGCCAGCTAAAATCAGACTATTTTAGGATTGAAATAGAAGTGTTAATATGTCCTTTTGACTGAAAGGTTCAGCTAAAATCAGACTATTTTAGGATTGAAATGTATTGAAGGGCTTTGTAGAGTTTCTCTGGATGTTTGGCTAAAATCAGACTATTTTAGGATTGAAATTCTCACAGACGGGTAGAAGGTACAACTTCTATAAAAGGCTAAAATCAGACTATTTTAGGATTGAAATAAAGACCTTTTAAGAACCACCTATGCCAAGATAGAGCTAAAATCAGACTATTTTAGGATTGAAATGATCGTATATTAACTTTGAATAATCAAAATATTGTTGCTAAAATCAGACTATTTTAGGATTGAAATAAAACTATATATAGTTATCACGCCAATCTACTACTAGCTAAAATCAGACTATTTTAGGATTGAAATACTAATTTTTTAGTATTGTTTTCTGTAAATAGGGTTTGCTAAAATCAGACTATTTTAGGATTGAAATTAGCTATCGCTCCAATACTGTTAAAATTTGGTAATGCTAAAATCAGACTATTTTAGGATTGAAATTATTATATTCCAAGAAGCCCCTGAAAACCTCAAAGCGCTAAAATCAGACTATTTTAGGATTGAAATTGAAAAAGACACGTTCCATATGGGCGTTGAAATGGGGGCTAAAATCAGACTATTTTAGGATTGAAATTTCAAAAAGGAAATCTGGTTCATCAAATACAACGGCGCTAAAATCAGACTATTTTAGGATTGAAATAAAAATAGCTACAATAGCAAAAATAGCAGATTCACACGCTAAAATCAGACTATTTTAGGATTGAAATTTTTTTTCACCTTTGTGTTGTACTTCCCTAGTTATAGCTAAAATCAGACTATTTTAGGATTGAAATTTTATGCAACTGGATAAAATAAAAAGTGGTTGCTTAAGCTAAAATCAGACTATTTTAGGATTGAAATAAAACTGGAAAAAAATTTTTTGAATACTCAGCAGAAGCTAAAATCAGACTATTTTAGGATTGAAATCAGGCTATAATAAACTTTATGGGAACTGAAAAAGACGCTAAAATCAGACTATTTTAGGATTGAAATGAGTTCAGAAATTTATAATATTTTTTTATCAAAAAGCTAAAATCAGACTATTTTAGGATTGAAATACTTAAAAGAAAAGACTACTCTCATGAAAGAAGATGAGCTAAAATCAGACTATTTTAGGATTGAAATTGTCAAAGTTAGATTTAACATTAAAAACTTGTTCAGCGCTAAAATCAGACTATTTTAGGATTGAAATGAAGAAGCTATAGAAAAGCTTCGATATGAATTTTTAGGCTAAAATCAGACTATTTTAGGATTGAAATTTCCTTTCCTTTCTTTCTTTCCCTTTTATTTATTCTGCTAAAATCAGACTATTTTAGGATTGAAATCAATTTGAACAAATTACTTCGGTTTCCTGTCGGTGTCGCTAAAATCAGACTATTTTAGGATTGAAATGACTTGCATCTTTTGTGAGGAAGGGTTTTAATGCTGGCTAAAATCAGACTATTTTAGGATTGAAATGAGCATGCCCCTTGTAAGGGTGTTGTCATCGGTTCAAGCTAAAATCAGACTATTTTAGGATTGAAATAAGTATTGTTTCGTTCATAGTAAAAGAATGAGCTTTGCTAAAATCAGACTATTTTAGGATTGAAATAAAGACACGATCTACTATACAGTAGAACTCAAGGCAAGCTAAAATCAGACTATTTTAGGATTGAAATGAAAAATGCAAAGACTCCTGCAGAACGTATAGCTGCGCTAAAATCAGACTATTTTAGGATTGAAATTCAGACTATTTCAAGTAAATTACAGAGGATGAAAATGCTAAAATCAGACTATTTTAGGATTGAAATGCAAACACACTGATAAACAATGTAAAACTGGAAAGCGCTAAAATCAGACTATTTTAGGATTGAAATTGAACTATCAGATTTGGGATTGAGTAAAAGGAGCATGCTAAAATCAGACTATTTTAGGATTGAAATAACTGTTTTAAGTTTGATCTGTACGAAGATCTATAAGCTAAAATCAGACTATTTTAGGATTGAAATATTAAAAGAAATGTGGAGTATAAGGCAAGCAAAAAGGGCTAAAATCAGACTATTTTAGGATTGAAATTTCTACTCATGGTTACAGAGTATGGGAATGATTACGGGCTAAAATCAGACTATTTTAGGATTGAAATTGTGAATTTGGGGATTTTAAATCCGGATCCTCCTCTGCTAAAATCAGACTATTTTAGGATTGAAATGTATACTTTTCAGATAATCAGGAATGGTTGGGAATAGGCTAAAATCAGACTATTTTAGGATTGAAATGGGCCTAGGCAATCTGTACAGATTAGAAGGTGTAATTGCTAAAATCAGACTATTTTAGGATTGAAATTCGGAGGGTTGTGAGGATTGCAAGTATGTTGAAAGTGCTAAAATCAGACTATTTTAGGATTGAAATCAACTCAAGTAATGAAGCTGTAACAGACCCTGTTAAAGCTAAAATCAGACTATTTTAGGATTGAAATTACTGTAGACCTACGTGGTGCAGGCAATGGACAGTAGCTAAAATCAGACTATTTTAGGATTGAAATACTATCTAGAAGACATTGAAGACATAGACATAATAATGCTAAAATCAGACTATTTTAGGATTGAAATCTTTTTTATAAATCACTTAGAAATAGACGAAATTAGTGCTAAAATCAGACTATTTTAGGATTGAAATTCTTTATTTGTATTGTCTTCTTATTATGGTTGTTTAGCTAAAATCAGACTATTTTAGGATTGAAATCTTTTTTATAAATCACTTAGAAATAGACGAAATTAGGCTAAAATCAGACTATTTTAGGATTGAAATATGTTGAATTTATGGATGAAGTGAAAGGATTACTCGGCTAAAATCAGACTATTTTAGGATTGAAATTTACAGTTTAACCTTGAAATTGACATGTTCAAATACGGGCTAAAATCAGACTATTTTAGGATTGAAATTGGATGATGGCCTTGTCAATCAAAGATACTGCACATGCTAAAATCAGACTATTTTAGGATTGAAATATTATCTCATTTGCAGGAGAAAACGCCGTTACCGTGTGCTAAAATCAGACTATTTTAGGATTGAAATTATATCATCAGGGGTTCTATCTGGATAAATTGTTTTTGCTAAAATCAGACTATTTTAGGATTGAAATTTTTCAGATCATTGTTGTCAGAAAAAAAAGAATTATGCTAAAATCAGACTATTTTAGGATTGAAATATATCCATTAGCCACTTACCTTGTACCCTATGACTAGCTAAAATCAGACTATTTTAGGATTGAAATTTCACAGAGTTACAAGATGTCTGCAAAGCATGTAACGCTAAAATCAGACTATTTTAGGATTGAAATCCTTACATGTTTTTGACCTTTTAACAAGTGCTTGTCAGCTAAAATCAGACTATTTTAGGATTGAAATGGCACATATTGAAACAAAAATCAAGGAATGGGACTTGGGCTAAAATCAGACTATTTTAGGATTGAAATAGGATAAATTCTATAATTCAATGTTTGAAGTGGATAGCTAAAATCAGACTATTTTAGGATTGAAATGTAATGTTTTGAGGGAAGGATATTATGGTAAAGGTGAGCTAAAATCAGACTATTTTAGGATTGAAATAACCCTACAATTAATGCAAGAATTAATGGGATAGCTAGCTAAAATCAGACTATTTTAGGATTGAAATGAATCTGTTTTAGGCAAACTTTATTTAGATATTAAAAGCTAAAATCAGACTATTTTAGGATTGAAATACTATCTAGAAGACATTGAAGACATAGACATGATAATAGCTAAAATCAGACTATTTTAGGATTGAAATAAAGGTGGATACATTGTAAATAGAAAGTGGTTGGAAGCTAAAATCAGACTATTTTAGGATTGAAATTATCCTTATTCAAATGCCAAAGCTTAGCCCTTTCACGCTAAAATCAGACTATTTTAGGATTGAAATAAACTTGCTGCATCAATAGTTGCAGCAGTTAAATAAGCTAAAATCAGACTATTTTAGGATTGAAATACTTCTTTAATCTCATCCGTGTTTAAAGTCATGTATGGCTAAAATCAGACTATTTTAGGATTGAAATTTATAATAATAGTATTTCACACTGTTAGCGGTGAATTGCTAAAATCAGACTATTTTAGGATTGAAATATATAATTAAGCGTTAATAGGTGCATGTGTCGGTATGCTAAAATCAGACTATTTTAGGATTGAAATTTAAATCGTTTTAAAAGGTAAAACATTATTTCATGAGCTAAAATCAGACTATTTTAGGATTGAAATAAGAACTGTTAATGGAATTGATGGTAATGGATTTGAGCTAAAATCAGACTATTTTAGGATTGAAATGCAGGTGAATAATACTATTAATTTTAATTTTATATCAAAAAGCTAAAATCAGACTATTTTAGGATTGAAATTTATTTAAGAGGATGGTTATAAGAAAACAGCTCTCAAGCTAAAATCAGACTATTTTAGGATTGAAATGCAGCAACCCTGAAAGTGTTGAATATATCCTAATCTGCTAAAATCAGACTATTTTAGGATTGAAATATCATTAAATCAGGTTAACAATACCCGGTTTGATAAGGCTAAAATCAGACTATTTTAGGATTGAAATTTTTAATTCAAGGTCAATGTTCAACAAGTTGTATCCGCTAAAATCAGACTATTTTAGGATTGAAATCCGCATCACCTCTTTGCTAAGGTAGGATATATTTCGGCTAAAATCAGACTATTTTAGGATTGAAATGGGTTCCTTCTAATTCAGGGATTGCATCGTTTATATGCTAAAATCAGACTATTTTAGGATTGAAATTACTTTTTAGGTATTTAATAATATATTCAACGCATTGCTAAAATCAGACTATTTTAGGATTGAAATCAACACTCACAGATGAAACCATAAACTTTGACCTCCGCTAAAATCAGACTATTTTAGGATTGAAATGACTAAACACGCTAATAAGATACAGCGTTTAGGATGGCTAAAATCAGACTATTTTAGGATTGAAATAATGGTGGATTGGTCATGATAATATCAGCTTCATATGCTAAAATCAGACTATTTTAGGATTGAAATAAAAAAGATCACACCCCTTTAATGAAGTATACTGAAGCTAAAATCAGACTATTTTAGGATTGAAATTCTGTTACGAAGTGTTGTTCTTTCTCACAGTCACGGGCTAAAATCAGACTATTTTAGGATTGAAATTACGCATTGGATCCACAGGGATAGTTTTCAGCTGGTAGCTAAAATCAGACTATTTTAGGATTGAAATAGGAGATGAATGAGATGGTAAATGTAGATGAAAAAGGCTAAAATCAGACTATTTTAGGATTGAAATATATGGATGTTTATATGCTAACATCACATTTTTCATAGCTAAAATCAGACTATTTTAGGATTGAAATATACATCCAAACTAAAACAGTTACCTTCTATGCAAAGCTAAAATCAGACTATTTTAGGATTGAAATATAAAATTAAGAATATTACTCAAGTTGTGGATTTAAGCTAAAATCAGACTATTTTAGGATTGAAATTAGATTGAAGTGATATAATTATAAGCCTGTGAGATGGCTAAAATCAGACTATTTTAGGATTGAAATTCCTTAATGTGCTTAGGTCTGTTTTTATTTCTGAGAGCTAAAATCAGACTATTTTAGGATTGAAATAATTTCAGATGCAGCATCTTGATTTAATAATTTATTAGCTAAAATCAGACTATTTTAGGATTGAAATTTTGCAATCCAATTAACTGCAATATCTCCAGTATACACGCTAAAATCAGACTATTTTAGGATTGAAATTATTTTACCTTGTCGTTTTCGTGAGGTTAGGTGGTGCTAAAATCAGACTATTTTAGGATTGAAATCTCAGGGATAGTAGTAGATTGGCGTGATAACTATATGCTAAAATCAGACTATTTTAGGATTGAAATGAGATTTAATCCCCTTATTAAACATCCACGTACAATGGGCTAAAATCAGACTATTTTAGGATTGAAATATACCAAACCTCGAAAATATTACGGTCACGATGTTTGCTAAAATCAGACTATTTTAGGATTGAAATGTAGTTCTCTGGCGATAAGTGTAAACCTCTTAGGATGCTAAAATCAGACTATTTTAGGATTGAAATTTAATTGAACTTCATTAAAATAAGTCGTTGGAGCTTGGCTAAAATCAGACTATTTTAGGATTGAAATTTCTGTAGAGTAGAACACAACTCTACTGATATATTTTGCTAAAATCAGACTATTTTAGGATTGAAATTAAGTTGGAGCTTCTGTAGGTACATCTACAACTGGTGCTAAAATCAGACTATTTTAGGATTGAAATTACATTTTTTAAATTTAACTAAAAACGCTATTTTTTTGCTAAAATCAGACTATTTTAGGATTGAAATTCAATAATTACTCCAGAATTACTTTTCTGGAAATCAGCTAAAATCAGACTATTTTAGGATTGAAATTCTTCCCACATTCGTTTATTGTAAAACATATTGTTAATAGCTAAAATCAGACTATTTTAGGATTGAAATAAGAAGTTATAAAAAAGGCATTAATTAATTATTCTAACGCTAAAATCAGACTATTTTAGGATTGAAATTCCATAGACACTGAAGCACTTACAAAAGATGTAACGCTAAAATCAGACTATTTTAGGATTGAAATGAACATACAACTCTTTTTGATCAGAATCGTAATATTGCTAAAATCAGACTATTTTAGGATTGAAATAAGGAGTATGTTGCAGAGTATGAAGAGCTTAAAGAGGGCTAAAATCAGACTATTTTAGGATTGAAATTAAACCAAGGAACAGTTACATTTAACACGACAACCCGCTAAAATCAGACTATTTTAGGATTGAAATTAAGCATCATTTATCTGCTTTTGAAGAAATGCTCTTGCTAAAATCAGACTATTTTAGGATTGAAATTACAAAGTAAAAGAAGATTGGAAATGTTGGTTCTTGCTAAAATCCGACTATTTTAGGATTGAAATTGACAAAGGCAAGCCAGAGGTGTGAAATTGAATGAGGCTAAAATCAGACTATTTTAGGATTGAAATTCATTTGGACAGTTAGGACGAATATTAAAATTTAAAGGCTAAAATCAGACTATTTTAGGATTGAAATCAAGTTAAACAACCTACCTGCTGAAACAATTTTTTAGCTAAAATCAGACTACTATTTTAGGATTGAAATTAAACAAAATGAATTAAATAAGCTGCAACAATTGTGCTAAAATCAGACTATTTTAGGATTGAAATTCACTTTTAACCTCATCATAATTACAATCATAATCAGCTAAAATCAGACTATTTTAGGATTGAAATCTTCATAATCCTTTGTAACCTCCCAAGTCCCTCTTCGCTAAAATCAGACTATTTTAGGATTGAAATCATAGTATCCCATCAGGCTATTTAATGTGTTACATGCGCTAAAATCAGACTATTTTAGGATTGAAATCCTATCCCCCTTATCAAGCATTGGATGGGCATCAAATGCTAAAATCAGACTATTTTAGGATTGAAATTATTGAATAATACCCATGCTGAGCCTCCCGTTTCAAGCTAAAATCAGACTATTTTAGGATTGAAATGCTTCAGGGGTTGTTCAAAATATTGTGATGAGATATAGCTAAAATCAGACTATTTTAGGATTGAAATTTGGGAATTCATTCACATTTGCAATCACCCTGTGAAGCTAAAATCAGACTATTTTAGGATTGAAATCTTCATAATCCTTTGTAACCTATTTAATCGATCCTCGCTAAAATCAGACTATTTTAGGATTGAAATTGATTTTCATGAACTCGTGTGTCCTTCTAAGGTTGGGGCTAAAATCAGACTATTTTAGGATTGAAATACCTTGAATTTAGTATGATCAAACACTCCGTTGTGCTAAAATCAGACTATTTTAGGATTGAAATTATTTGTTTGAAACATAATAGAATCATAATGTGTACGCTAAAATCAGACTATTTTAGGATTGAAATTAAAATTACTAAACAAATGAGCAAAGCAACCATATTGCTAAAATCAGACTATTTTAGGATTGAAATTCAATGAATTTAATGTATTGCATGCAAGGACTGAATGCTAAAATCAGACTATTTTAGGATTGAAATTTAAAAATGGGAAGTGGAATAGGTTTAACATTGATAGCTAAAATCAGACTATTTTAGGATTGAAATTATTATTATCCTTATTGATGTTGATCCTTATGTGGCGCTAAAATCAGACTATTTTAGGATTGAAATTAAGTGGAATAAAACATCAAGGGGGAACTTTGAAACGCTAAAATCAGACTATTTTAGGATTGAAATACTATAATATAATAATAATATAATAAAACTGCAAACGCTAAAATCAGACTATTTTAGGATTAAAATTAACAAATGCAGATGTGACGTTAAACTTGAAAAAGAGCTAAAATCAGACTATTTTAGGATTGAAATTATAAATTGATTTAAAAAATAAAATTAGAAAATAGGGCTAAAATCAGACTATTTTAGGATTAAAATTATAATTTAGGGTGGGGATCATCTTTGAACATAGTCGGCTAAAATCCGAAACAGTTAGTTTAACCATTCAAACATGGAACAAGATCATCTTTGAACATAGTCGGCTAAAATCAGACTATTTTAGGATTGAAATTTTTTGATACTGAATTATCACACTGGAGAGACAAAGAGCTAAAATCAGACTATTTTAGGATTGAAATGCTTTAGTTGCCTCATATAATGCAATTAAGGCTCCCTGGCTAAAATCAGACTATTTTAGGATTGAAATATGGATCAGACAGAAGGTTCTGAATTAACTGATGTAGGCTAAAATCAGACTATTTTAGGATTGAAATTGATAAAGTCTATTTGGGATAGGTCGGAGCTCCAATGTGCTAAAATCAGACTATTTTAGGATTGAAATAAAGATTTCATGACTAGAGCACATTCAGCAGAATTATGCTAAAATCAGACTATTTTAGGATTGAAATCTTTCCACAACTTCAAGAACTAAACACCTTCGTGGGCTAAAATCAGACTATTTTAGGATTGAAATTCAACCTTCAATGCAATAGCTTATGCAAATGCCAATAGCTAAAATCAGACTATTTTAGGATTGAAATCAGGCTAGAGGCATATTTAGCACTTGATAACTTAGGCTAAAATCAGACTATTTTAGGATTGAAATCAGAGTTTATGATTGAATCTTAGCTTCAAACTTCTAGCTAAAATCAGACTATTTTAGGATTGAAATATATTTATGTGCCTTGTCTAATTTCATTTTTTCACTAGCTAAAATCAGACTATTTTAGGATTGAAATGTAATTGTCCAAGTTGCAACGTTCATGGGAGGATTCGCTAAAATCAGACTATTTTAGGATTGAAATACTGAACCTGTTATTTTAACGTCAGTTGATAGTGCAGCTAAAATCAGACTATTTTAGGATTGAAATTACACTGTTTAATGTTAAGTATGAACTGTAATCTGTGCTAAAATCAGACTATTTTAGGATTGAAATGTGTGAAAGTGGATTATAATGCTATGGCTAACTCAACAGGCTAAAATCAGACTATTTTAGGATTGAAATATAATCTTCCTCCCAGGGAATGCTACCCGGTGATAGAGCTAAAATCAGACTATTTTAGGATTGAAATCAGCAAAAAAGGGGAACATCAATATAAACACTTGCTAAAATCAGACTATTTTAGGATTGAAATTATTTTGTCCTTAAATTCTACCTCTGAGATTCTATCGCTAAAATCAGACTATTTTAGGATTGAAATAGCCCCCCTCAGTTGCTTGTATTGTTTCAAAGTTTGGCTAAAATCAGACTATTTTAGGATTGAAATAGATATGTGATGATCACAGGAAGCACATTGAAGAAAGCTAAAATCAGACTATTTTAGGATTGAAATTAGAGATCGTTCAGTTTCCAGCTTTTATAATAAAAAGCTAAAATCAGACTATTTTAGGATTGAAATCATCAGTAGGTACAATTGGATTTGCAGCTTCACTGTGCTAAAATCAGACTATTTTAGGATTGAAATGGTTTAAAATTATTACCCTACTTACATCCTCATACATGCTAAAATCAGACTAATTGTTAATCCTATTTTTTAGTTTAATTCCGCATTGTGATTGCTCTTAAAACAGTTATTTTTTGTAAAAATACTATTTTAGATTTAATTTTAATATAATGTCTTGTTTTATAATTTATTAATCGAATTTAAGAGTTAAATGAAGTTCAATTTTATTTCATAAGCTTTTTTCACTTTTTGTATTTTTAAACTCACGATCTTTTTCCTTGATATTTTCACAACTTATTAAAAAAACTGAAACTTTTTTGTGAGTTATGTAACAAAAATATAAAAGTTTTTATAAGGGGAATGTGTAGACTAATAATTTTCTTAGAAACGAAGGGAGGTGAAATATGATGAAATTTAATGGGATTATCATGTTATGTATTACGTTTCTTGGTTTTTTTGCGTGTTTAAGCAGTGTCAGTGCAGCCGATGTTAGCATTGATAACAACACCTGGGCTGTAACTGATATCCAGAATTATTTCAATGGGATGACAGTTCATGGTTTAACAATATCCAATGGAGATAATGTGATTTTCCAAGCTGGTGACTACCTTAATTTAGCATTAACTGTGAAAAATAGTGTTAATATTCTTGCCAATGGTGCTGTAAACTTCATTGGAAAGGGGGCAACCATTGGTATCACCGTATCCAATGTCAACAACGTGAACATAACCGGATTAAGCGTAAGCAACTACACCTACGGGATATATTTAGGTAGGTCTAACAACACGGATATCGTTAATAACACCGTTAATAATAACCGTAAAAATGGAATAACACTTGATGCAGCTTCTAATACTGATGTTATTAACAATACTATGTACAACAACACCAATCGTGGAATCTATTTATCTTCTGCTGTTAATTCTTCCGTCTCCAACAACATAATCTGTAACAGTTTGAGTAACGGCGGAATTGTTCTGGCTACTTCCATTAATTCATACCTAGTTAACAACACACTAAATCACAATGTAGATGGAATATATGTATACTCAAACGCAGTTAACACTACTGTACTTGGCAACGTGGTGAGTAACGATACGAGCAATGGAATAGTGCTTGGAGACTACAGTTCTTCGGCATTTAATAACACGGTGATCAACAACACTGTGAACAACAATAATATTTACGGAATTCGCTTGATCAATACAGTTAATTCCACCATAGCAGAGAATAATGTGTTTAACAATACCTTTGCTGGAATTGGTTTAGTGTACAACGCGGTTAATTCCAATATAACTGAGAACAACGTGTCTAACAATAGAGGTACTGGAATTGGTGTATCTACCTCCTCTAACTCAACTGTAAGAGGTAACACCGTCAATAACAACAAGGGATCTGGAATCACCTTATCAAATTCAGTTAATTCCACTGTGGGAGGTAACGTTGTTTCTAACAACAGTCAAAACGGGATAATCATAACGGGTACAGGAAATTCAACTGTAAAACATAATACATTTTCTAACAACACATTATCTGGAGTTAGATTGGCTAATTCAGGTAATTCTGTGACTGATAACTCTGTAACCGGTAACAGCGTCGGTGTTTCAACTTATGCAACTAACAACGCTGTAAATAACAACAACATCACAAACAATGGTGCTGGTATTTTAATTGGTTATAACAGTGCAGTTATTGTTCTGGGAGAGAATAACCTATCCAACAACCTTTACGGACTCACTATCACAGGAAACAATGACAGGTTAACTAACTTTGTCATTGAAAACAATACAAACGGTATCATTCTTAATGGTATCAACAACATCCTGAACAATGTGACCAGTAGTAACAACACCAATGCAGGATTGATATTTAATTCAACATCCTCTGGTAGCCTATTCACCAGTGGTTCAGTAACAAACAGCGGTATTGGCATTGTTATGAATGGTCAGAAAGACTCTGTTTTGAGCTCCACAATCCTAAAAAACACAGGAAACGGTTTCACAGTAAATGGATTCAACAACACACTAAACTACAACAGAATATACCAGAATAACTGGGGTTTGAACAACACAGGCAGCAACACCAATGCTAACTTGAACTGGTGGGGAATTAACAACGCACCAACTCAAATTACCAATTCAGGCACAAACCTAAATATGATCTACTGGTACGTTCTGCAGTTATCCGCCAATAACTTCAACACAACTGTTAACGCTACACAAACACTCAACGCGGGTGATTCTGTAACTTTAGGCTATTCCCTGGAAACTAATGTTCCAGTGACAAGTAACAAAGAACTGTTACCCTACTTCAAGGTTACAATAACGAAACCAGATGGCAGTACCATTACAGGAGACATAAGAAACACCGCAGTTAGTTACACCAGCACGGCCAAAAAAGGCACCGTAAACTCAATTCAATCTACAGCTGACAACGAGAACATTAGACTATCCATAGATACGCCAACTTCTGATTTAGCTGTCAATAAAACAGTGAACAATAAAAAACCTCCTGTGAATGATAAAATTGTTTACACAATTACAGTGACAAACAATGGTCCAGATAATGCAACCGATGTCTTTGTGAAGGATTTACTCCCAAAGGGACTTAAATTTATCTCTGCTGATGGAAGATACAATCCCTCAACAGGACTATGGAGTATTGGAGATTTACAAAGTGGCGAAACTGCTGTACTAAACATCATTGCACAAGTGATTCAGTCCAATGCGAACATAACAAACACAGCAACAGTGTACCAGACCAACTACGACCCAAACAATACCAATGACCAGTCAGACATCACCATAAACGTTGGAAAAGATTCTGATCCAACAAGTGGAGGACGTGTAGTTAGAAAAGATGTTGCAGTTAATGTAAATGCTGAGACAGTTACAATGAAAAACACTGGTGTGCCAGTTTCAGTATTAGTACTAGGTATCTTAGCGGTATTTGGTGGAATGTTACAAAGGAGGAAATAAACCTCCATTTTACCCATTTTTTTATGAAGGATTAATTCTAAAGAGGCTTTAGAGAAAAATTGATGAATTAAACCATATAAAAATAATAAATGACTGATAATTAGGAGAGTGCATATAATTTCTGAAGATAAATGGGACGAGTTAATCCAAAAAATATGCGTATTTTTAGAAAAAGAAGATTTATCCGATGATCACGACGATCCCTATGATATCAATGACCCTTACGATGATCATATCACGTTGGTACCTCTCAATAAAGAAATTGGAGATTCTCAGTTGGATGATTTAATTGAAATGGTTACTGAAGACCATTTATCCCATGAAATTATTGAAAAATCAAATAAAACAGCTTTAAAGATAGAGTCAATTAACAACAAGGGTCCCTGTTTAAAGGTTTATTTGGCTCCTTATGCCCACAATCTCTTTCCTAATGATTGAATTATTAAATATTCTGTTCATGGTTTAAAAGAAAATTCCATTATAAAAGAAAATTCCATTATAAAAGAAAATTCCATTATAAAAGAAAATTCCAGTATATAAAAGAAGAAATGATTAACTCTCCATTATCAATCCCACATCGTAGCGTGTCCCGCAATCTGGACAGATGTAAATGACCCTGTAGGTTGAACCATCCTTCAGGAAGGAGGTGTGGAATCCTTTTTCAAATCCGCATACTTCACATACTCGAAATTCTTCTCCAACTTCGACTTCTCTGATTTTTTCATTTTCATCCATTTAAAACACCAATGGTATTTGGTTCTTAAGATTTTTAAGGGTTATGATCAGAGTTGAAAAATTCAGTGTGATGAAAAAAGTCAAAAGCCACGTCTAGGCTGAGGTTGGTTGTCACGGAAACAAATATCGAGTTTATTTATTCTACAACTCGTTGTTGATTTAAAAACTGCACCTGAAAAGTTTAAATATATAATTTAAATAAAGGAGCTGAGGAAACGTAGATCAGTTAAGTGGGTGTGTCTGGTCTTTTTAGAAGTACCTTTTACAATCTTACGTTTCCTCCAAAAAATGGTATGATACAATAGCATACGAAAACTTATTTGTACCACAGTACTGATCATGCATGTCGTACCTTATAAAAGTTTCTAAAAAAAATCAATTTTTTCCATGCTTGGCCTCAATTTGATGGTGTTGACTATTAATTTTTTTGAAGCATGTTCCACCAAAATCCACTTCTAAAACATTTTTTAAGCTGAAACAGGATCATCACATGTTTTTATGGTGTAAATCTGATGATATTAAAATCGAATTGTCATGAAATTACCTTTTTTAATTCAAACAGCACCTCCATGGCTTGTCAACAGTGCAGATACTCCTCATGAATTGTGCCCCATATTTGATGAAGGCATTCTGGATGGAATCTGCACAAAAAACTGGATAAGTTATTAACCATGTAACCCAATGAATTATTAAATATACAATCCTTGGGGATGTGCCATATTTTTTTGCACGCCACCTTATCTTTTTAGGGGAGTGTTACATTGGACTTAAGTAAATATAAGAAAAGAGTAGCTACCAAAAAGGCTTACAGAAAATTTAGACGGGAAAAATATGAAGAATCCTTAGTTCTTTACAATAACATTTTAGAAACTTATCCAGAGCATACCAATGCATGGTTTGGTAAAGCATTGGTTTTAGAAGCAATGGGAAAACTTGAAGATGCTTTGAAGTTCTATGATAAAACCTTAGAACAGGACCCAAAGTACTTTGGGGCATGGTACAATCGGGGAAATACTCTCGTTAAGCTTGAAAGGTTTTCTGAGGCTTTGAAGAGTTATGATGCTGCCTTGAATCTGGATCCTGAGCACTTCGGGGCATGGTACAATCGGGGAAATACTCTCGTTAAGCTTGAAAGGTTTTCTGAGGCTTTGGATAGTTATGATGAGGCTTTGAAGCTGGATCCAAAGAATGTTGAAGCATTGTACAATAGGGGTTACGCCTTGGCGTATTTGGAGAGGTTTTCTGAGGCTTTGGATAGTTATGATGAGGTTTTAAAGAGGGATTCAAAGTATTTTGATGCATGGTACAATAGGGGTTACACCTTGGCGTATTTGGAGAGGTTTTCTGAGGCTTTGGATAGTTATGATGAGGCTTTGAAGCTGGATCCAAAGAATGCTGAACTATGGTACAACCGGGCTAAAACCTTTGAAAATCTTGATAAACCTCAGGAAGCCATAGAGAGTTATGATGAATCCTTAAGAATTGACCTGAACTTCGTTGATGCATGGTACCGTAGGGGTATGGTCATGGTAAGTTTAGGTAAAGATCAAGAAGCACTGGAATGTTTTGACAAGGCCCTGGAGTTGAATCCTGATTTTAAGCCGGCCTTAAAAGCTAAAAAAGATATCTCAAATGAGAAGTCATAATCCTTTTTTTCACAGATCTTTTTTTAAAGGTTCTCAGAACCATCAACAGTTAAATTTTGATTGAATAGGTGTTCTCAGCATCTAATAATCTTTATAATTGAAATTGACTTTGAAATCTTTTTTTTGTGATGCGAAAATAGATTGAAACAGGAAAAATGGGGCCTGGTCTTCCAACTTTTTTGATCCAAACTCAAACCTCAAAATGGTACCATGAGAAACATGTCACTTAAAAGCATGATAAATCTTATAAATACGTTACAAGAATAAAGAAATATCTTAAGTTAAATAGGCCTCCAATTAATTAATATTTATCCAAAAAAAGATGTTAAAGTGATTCAATGAACTACTACCACGATGAAAAAATGGAGAAGCTCTTCCAGGTTCTGGAACAGCCAAAATCCCTTGAAGAGATAGATCTCTCGGAGTCATTCATAAAGAACCTTATTCTGAAGATCATATCAAGCTATGGAAACATTAAGGTCAATCAGATCCATGAAATAACAGGTTTACATGTGGATATCCTTGAAAAATGTTTGAGAGCAATGGAGAAACAGGAATTCTGTGCCCAGACAGGGGGAAGTTTTCTCTTCCCAAGTGTTGAGTACACCATAAAGGAGAGGGGACATGAAAAGGCCAAAAAATTGATGGAGGAAAACCCCTACATGGGTATAGCCCCTGTGACATATGAGGAGTACTTCAAGATAATGGAGGTACAGCTCAAGGGCAGGTTCCCAATCCACATCCCAGAGCAGGTGATTGAGGATGCTCTCAAGGATGTTGTTGGTGTTGAAGGTGCTAAAAAAACCCTTGTAGAAGCTGCAATTGGTGGAAAAGGATTCTTCATATATGGACCTCCAGGAACAGGTAAAACCTTCCTGACAAGTAAGATGTCGGATCTTCTACCTCCACTTCTAATTCCAAAGTTCATAGAGTTCAGTGGAGATGTTATACAGCTTTACGACCCTGATTTCCACAAGGCACGTGAGGAACAGCCTGATGATCCGCGTTGGGTTAAGATCTACGCACCATTCGTGTTCACAGGTTCCGAACTTTCAACTGAGAAACTGGAAACCAACTTCAACCCCAACAAGGGAGTCTACGAAACTTCCCCAATAATAAAGGCCAACGGTGGAGTGCTCCTCCTCGACGACCTGGGAAGGCAGAAGGAGGATCACAACGCCCTTCTGAACAGGTTGATCGTGCCCCTGGAGAACAAGAAGGACGTTGTGTATATCAAGGGTGCTCCTGTAATCGTTCACACCCACTTCATACCATCATTCTCAACCAACCTTGCCATTACCATAGTTGATGAGGCCCACCTCAGACGTGCACCATTGAACATCATGCTGGACCCACCAAGTCCAGATGAGATCGTCACGGTTTTCAAGAAGAACCTGGATGCAATGCACGAGGACTACGATGATGATGTGCTTGAGAGGTTCAAGAACGTCTACGTGCCCATGGTCTACGGTGGAGAACAGCTCAAACCAACCTTCGCACATGCAAGGGACGTGGCTCAGATAGCTCAGGCAGTTCGTATAAGGCGTGGAGAAGACAGGATAACAAAGGAAATACTGGAAGAAGCTTTGGATGGACATATTCTTGTCTCGCTTCAGCGGAAGTACACGCCTGAACTCTTCGAGAGGATCATAAGCCAAAAACAGTAAGATGCATAAAATCCCAAAATATGCATTTAAAACTCTTTAAAAGATATTTTACCCTATTTAATGGGTTTATATCATCATTGTTTTCTTAATATTTTTTATAAAGGGTTTTGGGAATTTTTTATAAACAATGGAAAGGTTTTTATTCAAGGCCCATACAATATAAAAGAGGCTGAAAAAAAATTTTTACATCCACAGCATTTTTAGAAAAAGGGAAGATTTTATAGGAATTTATCAGGAGATTTTCACATGACATGCAACATACTTGTTGGCGGAGGATGGGGAGACGAAGGTAAGGGAAAATGCATAACCTACCTTTGTTCAAACGATAAACCGAATATCATAGCAAGAGCTGGAGTAGGCCCAAATGCAGGGCATTCAGTTGAATTTAACGGCGAAAAATATGGATTGAGGATGATACCTTCAGGATTCGTGCACACCGATGCAAGGCTTCTCATAGGTGCGGGAGTCCTGGTGGACCCTGAGGTGTTCCACTACGAACTCAACTACCTGAACAAGTACCATGTTAAGGAGAGAACCTTTGCAGACTACCGCTGCTCAATCATTGAAGAAAAACATAAACAGCAGGATCGAGCTTCAGACTACCTCTCAAAGAACATAGGAACCACAGGAAGTGGATGCGGACCTGCAAACAGTGACAGGGTTATGAGGGTTGCAAAACTCGCAAGCCAAATCGAGGAAATGGAAGGCTACACAGCAGACGTGCCAACAGAGGTCAACGAGGCCATAGACAATGGTGAAGATGTTTTCATCGAAGGGTCCCAAGGATTTGGATTATCACTTTACTACGGAACCTACCCCTACGTAACCAGTAAGGACACAACTGCAAGTACAGCAGCAGCAGATGTTGGAGTGGGCCCAACCAAGATCGATGAGGTCATAGTTGTATTCAAATCTTATATCACACGTGTGGGTGCAGGACCATTCAAAACAGAGATAACTCAGGAACGTGCAGAGGAAATGCACATAGAAGAGTACGGAACAGTCACAGGAAGAAGGAGACGTGTTGGTGTTTTTGACATGGAACTTGCCAAGGAATCATGCATGATAAATGGGGCAACCCAGATAGCATTGACATGTGTTGACAGGCTCTTCCCACAGTGCGAACGTGTCAAGGAGTACAGTCAGCTCTCACCTGAAGTTAAAAACTTCGTTGAAGAGATACAGACTGAAACTGGAGTTCCTGTAACCATAATATCCACAGGACCTGACATGACAGACACCGTTGACCTCAGAGACGAATTACTCTGACTCAACACTTCCTTAATTTCTTTTAACCTCCTTTTTATATCTTAAAATTATCCAGATTTCATAATTATTTTCTTTAATTTATAACCTTTTTAATACTCTATCTTTTATTTTTAAAATTAATTTAATAATGTTTGTTTTTTAATTTATGAGGCCTTATTTTAAAATAATAACATTTATTAAAGTTTTTAAAGGTTAATATGGCTAAATCTAGTCATTATATTAATTTTTTAGGGTCTTGGTTTTTTTAGGTTTCGGAGAGCTTTTGTAGGGATGTTTTTGTGTTGTAGCCTGTTGTTGTGAGTAGTCCTGCTAAAAATACAGTTAGTATAGTTGTTCTTTGTGCTGATTCGGGTGTATATTTATGTAATTTTTTCAGACTTAGTCCTGATTTGCATAATTTGAAGAAGTCTTCGATTTTTCCACGTATGGGTTTGTATTGTTTCCAATTTTCTATTTTTTGGATTAATACATTTTTTAACGTGTTGTATAATTTTTTAGACTTTTTTTCGGTCTTTTTATCCTTAAATACCTGTAATGGGTAGGTTAACTTGTCGTCTAATTTTTGTATTTTGAAGTTTTCTTTGGGAAAAATTAAAGGAACGATTTTATATTTGGAAATTCCGATTTGATAGTTCTTATAGCTGTAATATCCTTTATCAAATAGTATGATGTCTCCTTTTCGAATTATTCGCCTTTTTCGGAGGTTTTCCATTATCTCTGCGAATATCTTGGAATCGTGTGGCGCTCCAGAATGGATTAAAATAGCAACAGGCATTGCAGACGTATGTTCTATGACAACAGTTGCTTTAAAGCCAATATAAAATCCATAAGAGGATGAATAACTCCATTTCAGGTCCTGTTTTTCCAGGTATTCTTTAGAACGATGTTTACGTTGTATATTGTAATCTAAGTCCACCGGTGTGGCATCAACAATAAATGTCCGTTTTCCACGTCTTTTAAGTGGTTTAATTTGCATTAATATACTATTTACCATTTTAATGTACGTATCGGGTTTAAATCGTGCCAAAAATTCTGAAACTTGAACAGCACTTGGAACATCATTGATTTTGAAGAATTTTCGCAACTTTTTATCCCTTTTTAACTCAGAAACAACAAACTCAACAGTTATATTAAAGAAAATAGGAGTAAAAATGATTTTAATTGATAAAATCATCATATTAATATTTCTAACGCCTTTAGAGGCTATTATTGTCCGGGATTTTCTGGAACCGATAATTTTAAATATTTTACCTAACAAGATATAGTTTGGGTCTTCTTTACTGTAATTTAAGTGGTGCTTCATTTTTATCGTCAAATAAAACTATGTAAACACCAATACTTAAATTTAACGGTTTAGAAGCCCACTTATTCTCATAAAACAAAAATAAAAAAGTATTTTAAAAAACAAAACTAACATTAATCCCTAAAAAGTGGAAAACTAGAAGGAAAATCCTCATTTTCAACAAGAAAAATCTAAGACCCTATAATTTTTTTTTTCAATGATCTTGAACTTGGAAAAAAATAGGGCATAGATGAGTTGTTTTAATTTTTTTGTAAAAATCTCTTCTTTTCTTGGGGATTGAACATTTTGAATGTTTATTGAATATTCGAGTGTTCATTTAATCAGTTTTTAAATGGTAATATTGGATTTTATTTTTATATTTTGGTTAATCTGTTGTGGAACTGTTTAATTTAAAGTGTTATCTCTTATGGATTTGATATTTTTTGTTAATTGTTTTTATTTGCCTTTATTCTCCGTGTTTTTGGCTATTAAATCCGAAGTTTTATTTACTGTGAATGTATTATGTTAATTGGGATATGATACTATGATAATATTTTATCCGGAACGAGCATGAAGGAGGTGAAAAAGACCAATGGAAACCAAAAACAAACAAATTACGATTAAAATTCCATTGTTGTTATTAATGTGTGTGGTTTTGTTTTCTTTTGGTGTTAGTGCGGTAAGTGCAGCAGGTACAGATAATTCCACAATCTATGTTAACACACAAGGAAACGATAGTTGGGATGGATTATCGCCAGTATATAACACTACAAGCGGGCCAAAAAAGACCATAACAAATGCCACAGGCACAGTAGCAACAAACGGAACAGTTCACATAGCACAGGGAACCTACAACGAATCTGGAATAACAATAAACACTAACATGACAATCACAGGTGAAAACCAGGACAACACCATAATCAACGGACAACAAAGCGGAACCCCAATATTCACCATTGCAAATGGAATAACAGCCAACATAAACAACCTAACACTAACCAACAACACCGCAGTATTCAGTGGTGCTATCTACAATGGTGGTAGTTTGACTGTGGGTAATAGTACATTCACGGGTAATAAAGCCGATGGTAATGGTGGTGCTATCTATAATGATGGTAGTTTGACTGTGGGTAATAGTACATTCACAGGTAACAAAGCCAATAGTGGTGGTGCCATCTGCAACAATGGTGGTAGTTTGACTGTGGGTAATAGTACATTCACAGGTAACACTGCAACCAATTATGGTGGTGCCATCTGCAACTATGGTGGTAGTTTGACTGTGGGTAATAGTACATTCACAGGTAACACTGCAACCAATTATGGTGGTGCCATCTACAATGGTGGTGGTAGTTTGACTGTGGGTAATAGTACATTCACGGGTAATAAAGCCGATGTTAGTGGTGGAGCCATCTGCAACTATGATAATTTGACTGTGGTTAACAGTGCATTCACGGGTAATAAAGCCGATGTTAATGGTGGTGCTATCTACAATGGTGGTAGTTTGACTGTGGGTAATAGTACATTCACGGGCAACACTGTAACCAATTATGGTGGTGCTATCTATAATGATGGTGGTAATGTAACAGTTACAAATTCCACATTCGCAGGCAACACTGCAAGTAATGGTGGAGCAATCATTAATATGAATGGTAAATTAACAGTGACAAGCACCATAATTAACAACAACAACGCAGCCAATGATGGTGGAGCAATCAGCAATTATGGTAATTTAACAGTAACAAACTCCCTAATTAAAAACAACAGTGCAGCATATTACGGTGGAGCCATAGAAAATTATGGAACTTTAACTTTAACTAAAAGCACACTCACAGGCAACAGTGCAGCATCCGGTGGAGCAATCTTCAACGCGGCGATGGGTACTTCAACAGTTACAAACTGCACACTCACAGGCAACACTGCAGAATATTATGGTGGAGCGATCTACAATGGTGGTGGTAGTAATGTAACGGTTACAAATTCCACACTCACAGGCAACACCGCAAGTAATGGTGGAGCGATCTACACTTATGGTGATGTAAGAGTTACAAACTGCACACTTAAGAACAATACTGCAAGAAATAATGGTGGAGCAATCTTCAATGATGGTGGTAATGTAACAGTTACAAATTCCACACTTAGTAAGAACAATGCAACAAATGGTGGAGCAATCTTCAATAGTTATTATCTTACTTTAACAGTTACAAACTGCACACTCACAGGCAACAGCGCAACAAATGGTGGAGCGATCTACAATCGTAATTATCAGGTTACGGTTGTTAGTTTTAGTAGTATTGTGAATAACTCTGCAAGTCTTGGTAGTGCTATTTATAATGAGTTTGGTGTTATAGATGTTAAGTACAATTGGTGGGGTTCTAATGATCCTGTATGGACAAGCATCTTATATGGAATGTCAAATCCCATAAACTGGTTATACATGACAATAAATGCCACACCAACTACTATTAACAATACTCAAAGCAGTTTAGTCACAGTTAGCTTCAACAACCTCTATAATGGCACTACGGTTACTTCATTCGATCCTAGTACAAATCACATACTTGATGGAACACCTGTAACCTACAGCAGTACGCTGGGAACTTTCAATCCTGCAACCGCCACAACGGTTAATGGTATTGCAACAACCTTATTCACTGCAAAACACGGAGGAACAGGTAACCTCAATGCAACTACAGATAATCAAACAGTTACACAACTTTTCACTGTGAATCCAGTATCCTACCTGTATCTGAACACTACAACATCCAAAAAGAACCCAACTGCTGGTGAAACATTCATGTTAACCTACAAACTCAGTAACAAGGGGCCAGACAATGCAACCAATGTTACAGTATCTTTCCAGATACCATCTGGTTTGGAATTTGTAAGTGCGAGTGTTGATAACGGAACATGGACCTACAATCCAACCAACAGGACCCTAACATGGACTCTCAGCAACGTGGCAGTTGGAGATCCTTACTTATACCTCACAGTGAGGGCATCAGGAACTGGAAGCTACGCCATAGCACCAACGATAACCTCAGAAACATTCAACAGGAACACAGACCCACTAACACCATTTACAATCAACGTAAAAGCACAGAACAACTCTAATGGTAATACAGTGAACGCTGCATCAACAACAAAAACAATACCAATGCAAACCACAGGAATGCCAATAACAGGGCTCGTACTGGCAATTTTAGCTGTTCTTGGAGGAACATTAACGCCAAGGAAGAAATAAACCAATTTAAACCTTTTTTATTCTTTTTTTAAGGATCAAAAGTTATGCTTATTTAATAGGTGTTCAAATATTCATAATATTTTAATTTTTAATTTAAGGTTTGTTTTTAAAGTCAAACTAATTTTATGGGCTTTTTTTTGAAAATTAAGTTTATATTAAAAAAAATAGTTAATTAAAAATTTTAAAAAAATTTCCTAAAAAAAATGAGTTCAGGAATTCATCCCGGATTTCAGGATTCCTTCCTTGGCTCCCCCATTTCTTCTATCTCATCTGCAACGTGCCAGTGGTCTCCATGTTTCTCTGCTCGTCTTATGAAGTACACACCAAGGAGTGCTCCAACTATTCCACCAGCTGTGTCTGTGAATAGGTCGTTCATTGTATCATCAATGGCGTTCTGGGTTGGTGAGCCCTGCATCTGGGTGTTTCCAGTTATCTCCCCTATCACAGTGTGGGAGAGGTACTTGTCATAGGTGTACTCACCCATCTCAAGCATGGCTCCAAATCCTATGGTTACAATAACAATAAGGATGGCCATTCCCCGTACACTGGCCTTCAGCTTGCCGTAGAAGTACAGGGTGTAAACAGCCATCATACCTATGAGTGCAACGTAAAGGGGCAGCATGAAATGCATGAAGTTATCGTAGTGGGGTATTCTCACGTAGAGTCCCATTGCATCCCCACCAACAAGTTCGAACAGAACCATTGCAAGAAGAAGAAGTTCGATCTCAACTGGAATGGCACGTATCATGTTCCTTGTGAAGAAGGACGGTGCATGCATGATCACAAGGGCCACCAGTATGAGGACTCCGAATATTCTCTCTGAACCTGTTGCACCACCGAATATGGTGATGTAGATACCTGCGGCCAGGAGGAAAACCCTCAACGCAATGAGTAATTTTCTCTCTGTTGGGTTTATATTTTCATCGGGTTTGAAGTAGCTCATATCTAACCTCCAAATCAACAATTCAAATCATTGAAGCTATTAATCTAAAACATCTTTGTGATCTCATTATCTCCTTTTATTATTTATTTTTTTATATTTTTAACTGGATTCTGGCGGTACATTCACTTCCAACCCATTTTTTCTGAATTTTGTTCAGGGATCATGGGCAATAGCTTTAAGTACAACCATGAACACATCTAGCTTTAATAAGAATTAAGTTGAAAATAAGAAATATCTAGATTTTTTAAACTATTTACAAGATTTAAACAGGACTTATTTATTTAAGGACTATTCTGGTATGTTCAAATTACAATATAATTTTTAAAGAATAAACAATGAGTTTAAGATTCAAGGATAATTGAAGCCTTTTCAAATGGAGATGTTCAATGAAGAAATTTTTAATGTTACCCCTTTTAATGGTCATGCTCTTCCAGGTGGCCCCTGCATCTGCATGGTCAGTTACAACCCACTACGAGATCGCTGACGAGGCCTACAGCTCACTTTCACCTTCTGTTCAGGCTAACCTGAGTGAAATTGCAATGAGGGACGGTGCAGATGATCCTGACGTGAAGTTTAGGGACTTCCAGAACCATCACATGCCCTACAGCGCCATTAAAGCACAGTACTGGTTGAACAATGGAAAGCTCAACTACGATGAGGGTAACTACCGCTACGCAAGCTACTGCTTTGGTGTGGCATCCCATTACATATCTGACAGCTTCTGCGCACCCCACACAGTTAACGGGGCATCCAAGGTTGATCATACAATCTACGAAGTGGAAGGAATGTTTCTTGAACCCCACGCAACCTACGAAAGCGGAGATATGAACACTCTGCTCCAGCAGGGTCAGGCAGAGGGTGAAGTGAGCTGGACAAACTGGAACCAAAATAATAGTGATGTTTACATCCAGAGCGACCTGGACAATGCTGCAAGTGCTACCTACTCGCTCATAAGTGAATATGCAACGTGAAGGAGCATTTTCACTTTAAACCAAATCTTTTTTTAATGTTCCTTCAATGATATTACTTTAAAAATAAATAAAAAAATTGGGTCATGAAAAAAAAAATAGTTTTTGTTTATTTGAAGAAACCTTTAATGATTTACATGGTCTTTGATTCAAACTTTCTTATTCTGAGCCCTTCCTGTACTCATGTGTGAAAGTTCTGTCGTAGAGCTTTGAAGGGGTCACATGGGATGCACCGAGCACATCACCCACGACGATCATTGCGGTTTTTTCTATTCCAGATTCCATGACTTTAACTGCAATATCCTCAAGTGTTCCACGCACTATTTTCTCATCAGGCCAGGATGCCTTCTGAACCACTGCAACAGGGGTTTTGGCAGGATAGTGGACTCTAAGATCAGAAACCACCTCATCGATCATGTGAACACCCAGGAAGATGCACATGGTTGCACCGTGCTCTGCAAGACTTGAAATGGATTCACCTGCAGGTTTAGGTGTGCGACCCTCAGGCCTTGTGATTATAACTGTCTGAGAAACCTCAGGAAGTGTTAGCTCAGTTTCAAGGGCAGCTGCAGTTGCAAAGAGTGAACTAACCCCTGGAATCAATTCAAATGGTATCTCAAGTCTTCTAAGATCCTCCATCTGCTCGCCTATCGCTCCGTAGATGGCAGGATCTCCAGTGTGAACCCTTGCAACGAGTTTTCCCTTGTCGGTTTCTTCCCTCATGACCTCTATGATCTCATCCAGGTTCATGGATGCGCTGTTGTAGATCAGGGCATCCTCCCTTGCACAGTCCAGAACTTCCCTGTTCACAAGGGAACCTGCATAGATAATAACGTCTGCAGTTTTAATTACATTGTAAGCTTTTACTGTTAAAAGTTCAGGGTCTCCAGGACCCCCTCCTATGAAAACAACTTTTCCCTTCATCTTTTTAATCCTCTGAGCATTATTTAAGGTTGAATTTTGATACTTCTGGTATTTATTTATATGTAAAGCATAGGTTATCTTATGGTGTTCCAGAAATTTGTAGAATAAGCCTTATGTAGAGTAAGTTTATTGTATTGGAGGGTTGTGTTGGAAAATGGGATTGGGAAAAAAGATCTATCTCCATTTAGAATAGTCACCTTCATTAAAGGTTGATGCGTTTTTCAACAAGTTCAATTGCAGCGTAGGGACATTCCCTTATACACATCTCACACAAGCCGCATGAAGCAGGGTCAATCCGGGCCTTGCCGTTGTCCTTAATGGTCACAGTATCTGTGCCTGTTTTCACCTGTGGGCAGACATCCCTGCAGTTGTGATCACAGTCAGCATCCCCCATACAGTCCTCTTCCACAACCACAGCTGATCTGGATGCAAATCCTAAACCCCTTTTAACAGCTTCCTTTATGTTGTAACCTGCAATGTGCAGTAAGGTATCACCAAGCCCTGGATCTGCAGTCATTGAAGCCAAACAGGGGTAGTTGTGGATTTTGTTCCCTGATTCAGTTTCAGCTTCATCCACTGGAAGTCCCTCCAGCTTCTCTGCAACGTACCATGTTGAACCACAGGATGCTCCCCTTAAAACCTTCACATTCTTGATGAGGTTGTTTGCCTGTATCTCAAGTTCAGGCATTCCAAAGTGCTCTGCAAAGGCATCCACAAAAGGATTTCCCATGGGCTTCAAACTGCAGAACGGTTTGGGAAACAGTATCAAAACATCATCAGGTGCAGATTCTATTATCTCCCTTTGAAGTCCAGATGGAATCTGGGATGGGTCATGAATAGGGACAATAACAGCCTTTGCACCACTTTTATCTGCCACAACAGGCAGTACCATGTTGATGTCTCCTTTGAGGTCAAGTGCAAGGATCATGTCACAGGAGGGAATGTTTTCAGGCACGTGGGTTGAAAAATCATCTATGAACTCCGGCAGATCCTCTGGAAATTCATGCAGTCCCACTATATTTGCTGCAAAACCCTGCTCAGCAAGGCTGTTAACGATCCGGGCCCCATAATCACCACTGGTCAGTATGTATATTTTCAGTTCCATCCAAATCATTCCCATTCAACTTTCAGATACCCTTCAACTTTCAGTTGATCTAATTTTATTTTCTTTAATACTATAAATCCTATCCTTGTGATGACTTAAACGAGAATTTTATAAAATAAATCAATGAAACTTAAAAATTAATAAAAGGGATTTAAAAAATATTAAAATAATTATTAAAATAACATATTCTATAATGAAAACCTTTTAAATCCGCTAAAACATATTATAAATGGTTTATTTACTCAGTGCCTCTTTTATCAATCTTGAAACTGTGTCAAGTATTATTCCTGTGAATGCAATGAAAACACCCATAACCGCGATTAAAGCTGCAAAGACTGTTGGTCCCAGGGTTGCCCTGGTTCCTCCGAGGTAATCACCAAAGAATATAAGGCCTGAAGCAAGTCCTATTATGATGAGGATGATACCAGGTACTGTGAAGAAGTAAAGAGGTCTGTTGAATTCCATGTCCTGTATTATTCTGACCAGCACACCGACACCATGTTTTATAGGGTTTCTTTTGGTATCTGTATCGTACCTAACACCTATCTGAACTTCCCCTATTCTGAAGCCTGCATTTGAGGCATCTGTGAGCATCTCACTTTCAATTCCAAATCCACTTAGATTGAACCTGAAGGCAGGTATGGTGCTGATTGAAAATGCTCTGAAACCGCTCTGACTGTCGGTAACATTGAGTTTACCGTTCATATTGGTTGCAATATCCAGAACGCTCTGCCCCACACGCCTGTATTTTGGTGTGTTTTTTTCACCACCTTCTATGTATCTGCTCCCGTTTACAAGGTCTGCTTCACCTTTGATTATGGGTTCAAGTAGTTTTGGTATTTCCTGGGGGTTGTGCTGTCCATCTGCATCGATGGTTACAACTGCATCGTAGCCACCCACCCTACTGAAACCAGTTTTTAAAGCTGCACCTTTTCCCTGGTTCTGATGATGTCGGATTACCTCTGCCCCTGCAAGTTCTGCTATGTCTGCTGTGCTGTCGTTACTGCCGTCGTCAACAACCAGCACATGGTCCACGTACCTCTGAACATTTAAAATTATGCTACCTATGCCTATTTCCTCGTTGTAGGCAGGTATTATTGCAATTGTTTTCATATTTTTTCTTCCCAACCAGTATATAACTAATTTGAATTCAATCCAAAGCTAAAATGGATTTCATCAGTGAATTCAACAGTATCCCTTAAGATGAACCTATGAGCTGTACTTAACGCGTCCCCATCAATTAACACGAATTTTCATGAATTCATAAAAAATTGAGTCTTGAATTTATACAAGGGTTGATCAATTTTTATTCTTGTAAAAATCATTATGAAAGTTATAAACTAATTTTTTTATAGACTAGTTTTGTTACATTTTTAAACTAGTTTTTTACATCAACCTTTCACGAGTTTTACCCTTACAGGTTTTCTGGGTAATCTTTTTTGAAACCTTAACCTTCCTTACACAATTTTATTCAATGATTTTTGGTATATAAGTTTTCATTAATAAAATATTAGGCCTGCATTTAGTAGATGATGTTTATTGTGATACTTTCTAGTTTCATGGGCAAGGTTTATAATTTGTGGCCTCAAATATGTTACAAGGAAAAATTATTAAAATTCAAATGGTGAATTAATGGGAGAAGGGCAAACATCTGAATTCTTTGAGAAAGCAAAGAATTTACAGGAAAACAATGAATTTGAATCTGCTTTGTCATGTTACAATAAAGCTTTGAAGTTGTTCAGACAGTGGGGGGACAAGGAAGATGAAGCAGAAACCCTCCTGGAAATGGGTGATGTTTATGTAAACCTTGGAGATTACACCAGATCTTCAGAACACTATGGTTTGGCACTGAAACTTTACAAGAAGCTTAAAGACATCACAGGTCAGGGATACTCATTAACAGGCCTGGCACTGGTCAATGAAAAACGTGAGGAGTACGAGCTATCAAGGTCTTACTACAGGAAGGCTCTCAAAAAGTTCAGAAAGAACCAGGACCATGAAAGGGAAGCAATAGTTCTTTCCCTGATGGCCAAAACCTATGAATTCCAGGGCTCATGGGAGGATGCCCTGATGGATTACAGGCGGGCAAACAGTGTTTACGAAAAGATCCAGAACACCTCCGGCAGTGAAGAAACACTCAGATTGATTGAAACAATTAAGAAAAAACGTTCAAATGTACGTTCTTTCAAGAGAAAGGTTTTAACTGTAATCATATACCTTGCAGCACTCATGGCTGCTGAAATTGTGACTGCATACTACAGTGTGGAGATGGGCATTGTAATGCACGTAGGAATACTCTTCGCACTTCTAATCAATTCTTCGCTTGTCAAGGAGCAGAATTTCTCCTACCTTCTCATGTCCATGATGGCACTACCAATGATAAGGATCCTTGGACACACCATCCCGGGACTTGTACACATAGAACAACTTTACTGGTTCCCAATAATAGCAGTTCCTCTCTTTGGCGCATCTTACGTTATAATGAAGGTTCAGGGACTCGGAATTAAAAATGTAGGCTTTCAGTGGGGAAAGCTGAAGCTGCAGATACTCATGGCCCTGACTGGAGTTCTCCTTGGAACAGTGGAGTACTTCATACTCAAACCCCAGCCCCTTATACCTCACTTCACATTACAATGGGTACTTTTCGGGGCATTGATCCTCCTGATATCAACAGGATTTGCAGAGGAACTGCTCTTCAGAGGAATAATTCAGAAAAACGTTGAAAACGTGTTTGGATGTGTATTTGGACTGATCTACACTTCTTTAATATTCACAGCCATGCACATAGGCTGGAACTCATTCCTGGATCTGATCTTTGTGTTCGCTGTGGCAATGTTTTATGGTTACGCATTCCAGAAGACACGTAGCCTTCTTGGCATAACCTTTTCCCACGGAATTTCTAACAGTTTTCTGTTTTTGATCGTACCATTCTTGTTGGGTTAAGATGAATATCACTTACATTTTAACCCTTTTAATCAACCTTTTTAACTATTTTTAAATGATGATTTTGATAAATGATTTTTCCGGGTAAATGATGATTTTGGAGTTCAAAGAATAAATTCCAGCTTTAATCACACTTTTAGTCACAGTTATGTAAGGATCCACAATAAAAAAAAGTTTAAGAAAACCAGTAATGAGGGAGGTTGTGAAGGTCCCACCTTCACATAAGTCACCGGGTTTGTATGTATGAGTGACATATTAAAATTAATCAACCAAGTATTAATAACTTTGGGTTCAGTGTCGGTAATTGACTTAATTCATATCACTCGATGCACTGAATTCCTCTTCATTAAACTTTATTCTGAAGCAAGTTCCATTTTTCATTATCAATTCCATTTCCCCATTCAACTGCTTGGTGAAGTTTGAAACAAGTTTCATCCCCATGGAATCAGCCTGCTCAATGTCCATATCTTCAGGTAATCCAACACCGTCATCCTCAACTTCTAGTATATAATTTTCAGGGCTCCTGTGGAACCTCACAGTCACACAACCATTCATACCCTTTGGAAAAGCATATTTTAGACTGTTTGACACCAGTTCGTTTACTATGAGTCCAAGGGGAAGACATGTGTTTATGTCAAGCATGAGGTATTCCACATCCATCTTAAGGGAAACGTGGTTATTTGTGGAGTATGTGTTGAAAAGGTACTCTGTGATGCTCTCGATGTATTCCCCAAAGTTTATGCGTTTGAGGTCACTGCTGTTGTAGAGTTTTTCATGGAGGACTGCCATGGAACGGGCCCTGCTCTGGCTGTCTTTTATCATTTTAAGGACTTCAGTATCGTTTATTTGAATGGACTGCAGGTTCAGAAGACTGGATATGATCATTAAGTTGTTTTTAACCCTATGATGTATTTCCCGAAGCAGTAACTCCTTCTCTTTAAGGGAATCATGCACTATCTTTTCAGCTTCCTTCCACTGGGTGATGTCCCTGGCCACTGAAACAATAACATCCTTGTTTCTGAGTTTGAAACAGTGGGAACTGACCTCAACAGGTATTCTGTCACCATCACGTGTCAAATGTTCTGATTCAAAGGTTTTACTGCCATCCTTAAGAAGTTCAGCCATCATGGATCCTATTTCATCAGAATCTTCAGATGAAACATCTTGAGGGGTCATTTCAAGGAGTTCTTCCCTTTTGTAGCCCAGCATGCTGCATGAAACATCATTGACTTCTATGTAACGCCCGGGCATTCCATCAAGAACTTCATGGAGGTAAACTGCATCGTTTGCATTGTTAAAAACCTCACGAAACTTTTCTTCACTCTCTTTAAGAGCTTCTTCCATATTTTTACGGTAGGTGATGTCTGAAAAGGTCGCAAGGACATTCACGACCTCACCATCCTCATCTTTAATGGGGTTCAAGTGGAACTGGGAATAGGTTTCCTTTCCCCACTGGGAGAGGTACCTGTGTTCGCTTGAAACATCTTCACCAGTTTCAAGACACCTTTTGAAGTCCCCTGAAAATCCTGACTTCACAACTTCGGGGGTTCTGAGCAAGTTAACACGTCTGCTCACATCCTCTGACCTTGAACCGCACATCTCCAGGAACTTGGGGTTTATGTCGATGATCCTTCCATCAGGATCTATGAGGAGTATTCCAACCTGGGCCTTTTCAACTAAGAGCCTGTAACGTTCCTCGCTTTCTTTGAGTTCCTTTTCAGCCTTCTTTTCAGGGGTAACATCCCTTGATATGATGGAGACACCTTTTATATACCCATTGCTGTCATTTATGGGTGAAACTGTGAGGGAAACGTTTATTATGGAACCATCCTTTTTCAGCCCGAGGGTGGGGTAGTTTCGAACCATCTCTCCTTCCTTTATCATCTTGAGTATGGATGGAAGTTCATAGTCACAGCCAGGAGGGGTGAACATCTCTACATTTTTACCCATAGTCTCAGATTCACTGTAGCCGTATATCTCCTCTGCACCCCTGTTCCAGCTGAGTACTCTTCCTTCAAGGTCATTTGATACCACTGCATCCTGGGTGTTTTCAATGATGTCTGAGAACCTGTGCTCCATATCCTCAGCCCTTTTTTCAGGGGTGATGTTTCTGGCAATTCCCTGAATCGCAACGGGATTTTTGTCATGATCTCGGATTACAACGTCCTTCTGACTCACCCAAATTACATCTCCAGAGCTGTGGATGATCTGGTACTCAGTCTGTGAGACAGAGTTTTCAATGAGTTGTTTGAGCCATGTTTCATTGAAACAATCCTTCCAATCAGGGTGGAGCATCTCTCTAATGAGAAGAGGTTTCTGATAAAACTCTTTCTGAGTCCGACCGCACCCCCTAAGGCAGGATGGGCTGATGTAATCATATCGACCTTTAGGAATGGATATCCTGTATATGACATCTGGACAGCTGTCTGCTAGGAGTCTGTACATCCTTTCTTTTTTGATTAAATTGTGGTTTTTACTGGAATTTTCCAATTCATTTTCCAGGTACCTGACCCTCTTATTCAAGCGGGTGATTTCATCTTCCAGATCCTCTCTGGTTTCATTCATCTAAAAGAACCCCTTTCCTATATTCATATTAATCTAATTACACATTTTAATACTCTAAAACGTCCCATTTATTATCTACAATTAGATTTATCTTATCTTCTTACAATAAAAAGGTATTGGAAGAAAAATAAACCTTATTTAAACTTTTTGGGGTTAAATAATAGTTTAAATAGGATTATTTATATGATTATAAGTTTAAAAGTGATAGAGGGCTTAAAAATTATTTAATAAATACTGAAATGGATTTTATGATAACATGAACATGTTTTTAGCTCAGAAAATTCTTTTAAACTATATTCACGTGATGTTGATCATTTTTTTATATATGTGGTGCTATATTCACAGGTTTGTATAAAAGACCACAAATATCGGACATCCAATATACAAAACTTCAAAACTTATATAACGGGAGCGTAAGTATATAGTGTTAGGATAAGTTAAGACTAAAACTATTTTACAAATTTTAAATCTTAATATTTCACAATTAGTAAGGAGGAATCATCATAGAGACTGAGAGGGTTTTGGTTACTGGTGGTGCTGGTTTTATTGGTACCAATCTTGTGAATGAGCTTAGGAGTCGTGGTCATGAGGTTATGGCTGCTGATCTTATGAATAATGAGCGGGATGGTTATGTTCGTGCCGATGTGAGGAATTACAGGCAGGTTGAACGACTTTTTGATGAGGGTAGTTATGATTATGTTTATCATCTTGCTGCTGAGTATGGTAGGTGGAATGGTGAGGCTTACTATGAGAATCTGTGGCAGACCAATGTCATGGGAACCAAGCATATGCTTCGTATGCAGGAAAAACATGGTTTCCGGATGATTTTTTTCTCATCTGCAGAGGTTTACGGGGACTACAATGGTGTTATGAGTGAGGATGTTATGGAGAAAAATCCAATCAAGGACACTTACCAGATGAACGACTACGCAATAAGTAAATGGGCAGGAGAGCTCATGTGCATGAACTCCGCCTCAATGTTCCAGACAGAAACAGTCCGTGTCAGGCCTGTGAACTGTTATGGGCCAGAAGAACATTACACGCCTTACAGGGGTTTCATACCTAAATTCATATACAGTGCACTTCATGGTAAACCATACACGGTCTACAAAGGCCACAAAAGGATCATAGACTATGTGGGTGATACTGCACGTACCTTTGCCAATATTGTGGACAACTTCAAACCAGGAGAAGCCTACAATATAGGTGGAAAACAGGAATGGGAAATGGAAATCAAAGACTACTCCGACCTTGTATTAAAGGCTGTGGGAATCGACGATTCCCTTGTGACTTATGAGGAGGCTGAGCCCTTCACAACTCATGTGAAAACCATAGACTTCTCCAAATCAATCAGGGACCTTAAACACGACCCACAGGTTCCACCAGCAGAGGGAATACAAAAGACAGTTGAATGGATGAAATGGTACTACAGGATAGATGATTAAGATGGATTACTCAGAATACGAAGGAAAAACAGTACTTGTAACCGGTGGAGCAGGATGCGTGGGAAGCAACCTCACACGCAAACTATCAGAACTAGCAGAAAAAGTTATTATACTCGATAACCTTTCATCAGCCTACGAATGGAACATACCCACCATGGATAATATACAATTCGTTGAAGGAGACATCCTCAACGATGAAGAACTTAAAAGGGTTTTCAAGGAACAACCCGACATGGTTTTCCATTTAGCTGCTCACTTCGCCAACCAGAACTCAGTGGACAACCCAGAAAAAGACCTCATGGTCAACGGAATCGGTATCCTCAAAGTACTCCAATACGCACAACTCGTAGGAGTGGAAAGATTTGTTTACTCTTCCTCAGGATGCGGAGTTTACGGCTTAGAATCCCAGATGCCCTTCAAGGAACATGACATCTCAATAAACCTCCACACACCATACCAAGTCACCAAACTACTCGGAGAACTCTACACCAACTACTTCCACAACCTATACAACCTACCAATCGTAAATGCAAGGTTCTTCAACGTCTTCGGACCAGGAGAAGTACCGGGTAAATACCGAAACGTCATACCCAACTTCTTCTACTGGTCAATGAACAACCAACCACTACCAATAACCGGAAACGGGAACGAAACACGGGACTGGACCTTCGTAGAAGACATAGTAAACGGACTCCTTAGCATGGGAGTTGTTGAGGAAGCAGTGGGAGAAGCAATAAACCTAGGATCAGGAATAGACCACAAAGTCGGAGACATGGCCGAGATCGTCAACAAACTCACAGGAAACAAAGCAGGCATCAAATACACCGAAAGAAGAAACTGGGACGCCAAAACCTGCCTACTCTCCTCAATCAACAAAGCAAAAGACATCCTAAACTACAAACCCAAAACAAGCTTTGAAGACGGACTACACCAAACACACAACTGGTTCACAAACAACTGGAACAACATCCAACAAAGCGCGGAGTTCTAAAATTGAAAATACTTATTGTACAGGAGTCCGACTGGATCAAGAGAAACCCACACCAACAACACCACCTCATGGAGAGAATGGTTCTCAGAGGACATGAGGTGAAAATAATAGATTACCCCATAGATTGGAAGGAAGATGATGGGGTCCGTCATAGAAGAAGGGTTATCAAGGGTTACCACAAGATTCATGAGGGTGCAGATGTGGAGGTTGTAAGACCAGCCATACTGGCGGTTCCAGTACTCATCTACCCATCTTTATATCTGTCCCACAAACATGAAATTCAAAGACAGATCAAGGAATTCAAACCAGATGTCATTGTGGGATTTGGAGTGGTTAATACTTACTTAGCATCGAAAATAGCCAGGAAAGAGAGAATACCCTTTGTTTATTACTGGATCGATGTGCTTCACAAACTGATCCCTGAAAGGGGATTCCATCCCCTTGGAAAATACATGGAAACTGTTGCAATCAAAAACTCTCAGCTGGTTCTCACCATAAACCAGAAACTCGAGGAATACGTCAGGAACATGGGTGCTGTTAACACAAAGGTTATAGATGCAGGAATAGACCTTGAAGAATTTGACCCAAACCTTGACGGCACACCTGTACGCAGAGAATATGGAATAAAGGATGAAGACACAGTGCTCTTCTTCATGGGATTTTTATACCACTTTGCAGGTTTAAAAGAACTTGCACTAGAATTTGCAAAGGCGGAACACCCAAATTTGAAGCTTCTCATTGTGGGAGATGGTGATGCCTACAGCGACCTTCAGAAAATCGTTGAAGAGAACCATCTTGAAGACAGGGTTCTCCTCATTGGCAGAAAACCCTACAATGAAATTCCAGGATTCGTTGCAGCCTCAGACATCTGCATATTACCTGCATATCCAGATGAGGAGATCATGCAGGACATAGTGCCCATAAAGATCTACGAGTACATGGCAATGGGAAAACCTGTGATAACAACTGAATTACCAGGGGTTATGGCAGAGTTCGGCAATGAAAATGGGATAACCTACGTTAAAAAACCTGAAGATGTTATATCCCGTGCATTTGATATTGATGTTGAAGTTGATGGAAGAAAAGCCAGGAAGTTAGCAGAGGGTAATGACTGGGAAGGTATTGTGGATGAGTTTGAAAGGACTCTGAAGCAGTTATAATTTCTATTTTTTTTGGAGTCATTAAAAATGGATGATAAGATAGATTTTTTAAGAGGTATCTACAGCCATGAACTTCCGGATGGTAAGACTCTCCTTGAATCCACGGAGTACATGGGAACACCCATGTGGTGGACGGCAGATCTTCTTTTTTTTCAGTTTTTAGGTAGAACTATTAATGAAGAGTCAGGATTAAAACGGTTGAATCAGAACAAACTTTTAATCATATTCTTTAAACACAGAAGTTCATTCATTTCACTTTACAAATCAATCGGTATTTATATAGAGATACTCTACGATTTTTTCATATTTTTAGCTGTAAAATTGATAAACACTCTTTTTGGGAGGGGATCAAAGGATTCCTCCAAAAAAAAGGTCATGTTCATATCCCAGGATCGTCAATGGGGCTATGTCAAGGATTATCGTACTTTTAAATCTGAAAAAACGGATGCTTTTTTTGATCCAGTCCTTAAAAATTTAACTCGTTACGATCTCAAGGGATTTTACCCTATAGATGTGTATCCACACAGGGGCTTGAAGGTGTTCCTTGATAAAAAGAGGAAATGGAAATTTGATCATGTGCCATTAAACTTTTACTGGACCCTGGATTCATGGAAAAAGCAGGAAAAAGCCATAAAATCATTTGAAAATACATGGAAGCTGATCCTTGAAGATGATTCCTTTAAAAAAGCGTGTATTTTTCATGGAAAGGATCTTTATCCTGCTATAATGGGAGAACTTGAACTTTACTTCTTCATACTCTTCCCTCACATTATAAAGTATCTGGAAATGGCCAGAACAATGATAAAAGACGAAGATCCATCTTTGATAATCCTTTTAAATGAGTTCTGGTGGTGGGAACGATCATTAATGATGGCTGCTAAATCTGAGGGTGTTAAGACAGTTGCACTGCAGCATGGGGTTATCCTCCCTAGAGATAGGAGTTATCAATACAATGAAGATGAAATAGTGCCAAAACCATATGAATCAAAACTAAAATGTCCAATTCCTGATAAAACAGTAGTATATGGTTCGTATTACAGGGATTTATTGATGAACACCAGTTCATTCCCAAAAGACAGTGTTTTGGATTTAGGACAGCCAAGATACGATGTTTTGGCTCACGTTAATAGTATATACTCTAAAGAATTTCCAAATAAATTTGGAATACCTGAAGGAAATAAAATTGTATTATGGACAACCCAAAGTTTTTCTTTAGGTGATGATGAAGATACTAAAAATATTCACTGCATATTCAAAACCCTTGAAAATATGAATAAAACAACTTTGATCATTAAACAACATCCTATGGATGGAACAGAATACAAAGATAAGATACTCCGGATTTCTAAGTCATATAAAACAGATTTTAGATTAGTTCCTCGTGATTCGGATACCTATGAACAGATTTACAACTGCGACCTCATGATAGTTAAGAATTCAACAACAGCCCTTGAAGCCGTTGCATTAAATAAGCCAGTTATTGTTTTGAATTTAAGTGGAAACCAGGATGCTGTTGATTATGTTGATAAAAAAGTTGCATTGGGTGTTTACAAGGAAGATGATCTGGGAAATGCAGTTAAAAGTCTCCTTGAGAATGATTCATTAAATGAGTATCGTGAGAGCTACATAGAAGAACACCTTCATGCTGTTGATGGCAGATCTTCTGTTAGAATAGCAGAACTTGTTGAAAGAATGATTGATGGTGATGTTCAATGAAAATAATAATGGCTGGAGGTTACCTCTACGGTGAAACTGGGGATATAAATGTAATAAAAGCTGTTTCAAAGATTCACTCCGAGGATCACGAGGTTCATTTGTTTCCAAACTTGCCCCTTATTCAGAAGGTTTCCCTTTACGATGGATTAAACATCATAGAAAAAAGGCTTTCATTTAGTATTTTAGGTTATTCCATTCTAACTTCTATGAAATGGGTTTTTAAGGTTTTTGGATACCTTGAAAAGAATTCGTTAAAAAATTTATCCTATTACCTTGTGACACTTTACAATCTAGCACATTTTGAGATGGCAATTCAAACCCTAAAGCCAGACATGATTCATATCAATGGTTTGGCCATAGAGTCTCTGCCACTTGTTGAAGCAGCAATAAAAAATGGAATACCATTTACAGTAACGGTACACGGAACCTTACTGAAAAATCCTAATCTTTACTTCAAAGGGGAAGTTGAGGGTTATCTTCTTGAACGGACATTGAAATACAAAAGAGCATCATTAACTGCAATCTCATCATCAGTTAAGGATTACCTGGTTCAGAACTACGGTGCAGATCCTGAGGATATAAAACTTGTTCTCAATGGGGTGAACCTTGAAAGATTTGGATACAAAAATGAAGCAGACACCCTTAGGAAATTAAAGGGAATTCCTAAGGATAAAACTGTTTTAATACAAGTGGGAACATTGAATGTTCGGAAAAATCATATTGAAGTTTTAAAAGCCATTAAAGAAATGGATTTAAACATGAAAAATGATTTACTCTATTTAATAGTTGGTGATGGTCCTGAAAAGAAAAATTTGGAGGATTACTGTAAAGCCAACGATCTGGATCCCTATGTGAAATTCGTGGGCAAAATCCCAAACACAGAAGTTAATGATTGGTACAACCTTTCAGACTTCTTCATCTTACCTTCAATATCTGAAGGTCTTCCACTGGTATTTTTAGAAGCAATAGCATGTGGATTACCAATCATAACCTTTAAGGATTTAGAGGGTGTTTCAGATATATATAATTCGGAGTATATGGAATTGGTGGTTGACAGATCAACTGAATCCCTAATAAATTCACTTAAAACAGTACTCAGTAAGGACTGGGATAAAAATAAAATAGCAAAGAACGCAGAAAAATGGGATTGGGAAACCATTTCAAGGGAGTACCTTGAAATCTATAAAGAAACCCTTTCAAAATCTTAATTTTTTCCACTATTTTTTTCGAATTAACCCTTTTTTTAGATTTAATCCTGACTGATTCTTTTTTAGAATCTTGCAGTCACTGATTTTAAATCCTTCAAGATATCCCTTAAGAATCCCATGAAAAAATTTATTTCTTTCTTCTCAAAACCTTTTGATATTATTAACACGATTGTGTAAAGGATAACCCCCAAGACGGCCACAATGACTATTCCCAAAAGACTCTGAGGGTTCAACAGGAATACAAAGGCCCCTGCAACTGCAGATGCAAATATACTTTTTACTATAAATCCGAGGTCGAAGGGTAAAGTCATGTACCTGCTGGAGTAAACAAGAATAAACGCCAGAGTAACGGTGTAAGTGACTAATGTGACCAGTGCAGCTCCTATGATTCCAATAAATGGAACTGCAATCAGGTTTAATGCAATGTTTATTATTGCTGCTATTATCCAGACCACACCTATTATTTTGGTTTTTTTCGTTAAGATGATGATCTGTGAGAGTATGGTGTAAAGCCCGAATAAAAGGGCACCCAAAGCAACTAAGGGAGTTATTAAAAAGCCATTTGAAGCTATTTCTGCAGTGGTTAGTATGTTGAGTATGGGTTTTGATAGTATAGACAGTAGGAACACTGCAGGTATGGAAAGTGCCAGGTAGTACCTCAATGAATATTTAACCACAGTTTTCACTTTTCTTTTATCTTCATAATTTTTAGACAACACCGGAAGCAGTAAAACAGAAAATGGTGCAACAAGAAGTTGTATTGTGGTTCCAAGTGTGTACCCTGCTGAATAATAACCTACAAACACAGTTCCAAGCAGTATTCCAATTACATATCTGTCGCTGGAGTCAACGATCCATGAAGAAACCATTCCCGGAACCATTGGAAGACTGAGATTGAGGTATTCTCTGATGTTTTTAAACCTGGGGATCTTGAATCCAATTTCTGAAACTATTATTGCAAACATAACAACCATTAATAGGGTGTAACTTATTAAAATTCCAAATACACATCCCCAAATCCCATATCCAAGTAAAAGTAGAACACTTGCAAAAATTAAAACCAGATAAGACCTTGATAGATAGAATATGGAATACTTTCGGGTTTTTTGGAATGTTCTGAAGAAGTCAAGGGAAATGAAGGTCATGTTTGACATGATTATAGTCAAAGGTAACAGGAGAGCTACTGAATGATTGTTGTTTAAGAGTAAAAAGCCGATTTCATTTGAGAATATGTACAATGCCCCTGCAACGACTAAACTAACACCTAAAACCACGGCCAAAATTGAATAAACTCCTTCCTGAATTTTCGTTTTGTCAGTTTCTCCTGCAAGGAATCTGTTCATGGCGTAACTCAGACCTACTTGGGCTATGTTGGATATGAGGATCAAGGTGATGTTAACCTGGTTCCATATACCGTAATCTGATGTGCTTAGGTTTTTTGTTAAGATGGGCAGTAGTATGATTGAACTGATGGCCACAAGTATATTTGTTATACCCACAAGGCCTATTCGCTGCACAAAGAGTTTGTATTCGCTCAAATTTTCACCTTTTAACTTTGAAATTACATCTATCCCTCAAGATTTATAAAATTAGATACACAAACAATTGATAGAGTTAAATATTGTAAAGTTATAGTAAATATAAATTGCTTTAAAAATCTTTTTGAGAGGTTCATGAATGTTAAACGGACAGAAAATTTTAATAACCGGGGGAACTGGTTCCTTTGGTAAGAAATTCACCAAAAAAATCTTGGAGGATTACGATCCAGAAAAGATAATCATATACTCCAGGGACGAGTACAAACAGTACCTAATGCAGAAACAGTTCGAGGGCTACGATAACATAAGATTCTTCATCGGGGATGTAAGGGATAAAGACAGGCTTTACCGTGCTTTTGATGGTGTTGATGTGGTTATACATGCAGCTGCACTTAAACAGGTTCCTGCTGCTGAGTACAATCCACTTGAAGCTGTTAAAACCAACATTCAGGGTGCTGTTAATATAATAGATGCCTCAATTGACAGGGAAGTGGAAAAAATCGTTGCACTCTCAACAGACAAAGCTGTAAATCCAATAAACCTCTACGGTGCAACTAAACTTGTATCTGATAAACTCTTCGTAGCTGGAAATGCCTATGTTGGAGATAAAGACACCAAGTTTTCTGTTGTACGATACGGAAACGTTTCAGGAAGCAGAGGCTCTGTAATACCATTTTTCAAATCCCTACTGGATAACGGTGCAAAAAAACTACCAATAACCGATGAAAGAATGACCAGATTTTGGATAACCCTGGATAAAGCCGTTGACATGGTTATAAAGTCCTTGAAGGAAGCACAGGGTGGAGAGCTCTACGTGAAGAAGTGCCAATCATTCAAGGTCACAGACCTTGCAGAAGCAATGAATCCTGGTGCTGAAACAGAAGATGTTGGAATACGACCTGGTGAAAAACTCCATGAGGTAATGGTCACCAACGAAGACTCCAGAACCACCTATGAATACGATGACCACTTCATAATCTATCCAAACTTCGACTGGTGGGACTTCGACAAACACTTCAAAGCCGGTGGAAAAAAGGTAAAAGAAGGCTTCAGATACTCATCAGACAACAACACCGAATGGCTGAGCGCAGAAGACCTCAAAGAACTCCTAGAAACCATAGACATAGTCTACTGAGGTTATAACCATGGAAAAATTCGTACCCTACGGCAGACAGTACATAGATGGTGATGATATCAACGAAGTCATCAAGGTACTTCGATCTGACTTCATAACCCAGGGACCCAGAATAGATGAGTTTGAAGCTAAACTTGCAGAGTACTGTGGTTCCAAGTATGCTGTAACCTTCAACTCAGGCACCTCTGCGCTTCACGGGGCTTACTTCGCACTGGGCCTTGAAGAGGGTCAGGAGATGATCACATCCCCAAACACATTCGTTGCAACGTCCAACGCAGCACTCTACCTCGGTGCAAAACCAGTTTTTGCTGATGTTGAATCTGAAACAGGAAACATCGACGCTTCAAAGGTAGAAAAAAAGGTAACCGATAAAACACGGCTTATAACGCCGGTTCATTACAGTGGAAACCCTGCAGACCTCAAGGAACTCCATGAAATCGTGGAAAAACACGGGCTTGCAATGATAGAGGATGCAGCACATGCAATAGGTGCCAGGTACGCTGGAAAAAGGATAGGGGCCTGTCAGTACTCTTCAATGGCCATACTGAGCTTTCACCCGGTTAAGCACATAACAACGGGTGAAGGTGGAGCAGTCTTAACCAATGATGAAGAGTACTACGAAAGGCTTCTCATGTTCAGATCCCATGGAATAACCAAGAAAGACTTTGTAAAACCATCAGATGGTGACTGGTACTACGAGATGCATCACCTTGGATACAATTACCGTATAACTGATATACAGGCCACTCTGGGAATATCACAGCTTAAAAAACTTGATGGCTTTGTTGGAAGGCGTAGAGAAATAGCAGCCACCTACAATGAAATCTTTGCTGAAAACCCCTACTTCAACACCGTATTTGAGAAGGAAGGATGCACGTCGTCCTACCATCTTTACCCAATACTACTGAAAGATGATTACTTGGACAGAAAACCTGAGATATTCCAGAAACTGAGATCTGAAGGTTTGGGGGTTCAGGTTCATTACATACCAGTTCACACCCAGCCTTACTATCAGAATCATGGTTATAAGGATGTTTCATGTCCAGTTGCAGAGGATTTCTATAGAAGAGAGATAAGCATACCAATGTACCCTGCAATGAAGGATGAAGACATCCAGTTTGTTGAAGAGAAGCTCTTCAAGGTTTTCAGGGATTTGTAGTGGGGATCGAAGATGAAGATAGGTGCAGTGGTACAGGCAAGAACCTCATCAACCAGACTCCCTAGAAAGGTGCTTAAGGAACTGCCAATGGGCAGTGGAGTAACGGTACTTGAACAGGTCATAAGACGACTGAAACAATCAAAAAAACTGGATGAAATCGTAATAGCCACAACGGAAGATGAAACAGATAACCCCATAGTTGAAATAGCCCGAAAGGAGGATGTAAGATATTTCAGGGGGAGTCTGGACAACGTACTGGAAAGGTACTACCTTGCAGCCCAGGAGAACCACTTGGATGTGATTGTAAGGATAACCAGTGACTGTCCATGCATCGATCCAGGTATAATAGATACTTTAGTGGAGAATCACCTTGAAAATGGTGCAGATTACACTTCAAACAGTTTGATCAGAACATTTCCACATGGACTGGATGTTGAGGTTGTAAACTTCAGGGTGCTTGAAACTGCACACAAAGATGCATCCGAATCCTTTGAAAGGGAACATGTAACCCCCTACATCTACAACCGCCCGAAAAAGTTTAGGATAACCAAGTTCAAGGCACCTAAGGAATTAACTGCTCCAGATATACGTATAACGCTTGATACAGAGGAGGATTACTGTCTTCTCTGTGCTGTTTTTGATTATCTCCATCAAGATAATGAGTTTTTCCCAGCAAGCAGTATAATAAATCTGTTCAAGGAAAAACCATGGCTTAAATTAATCAACAAAAAAATCATCCAGAAAAGGGTGTTTGATAATCTGGACGATGAAATCAAAGCAGCTCTTCAAGTATTGGATCTGCAGGATATGGATGGTGCAAAAAAGTTCCTTGAAAATGCTTACTTCAAATCTCCTTGAATGGTGATACAAAAATGAGAATTCGAATTTTAACAGAGGGCAGTGAAGAAATTGGTTTTGGTCATGTCACCAGATGCATGTCAATCTATCAAGCCTTCCAGGAAAGGGGTTTGGACACGGAACTCATTGTCAATGGAAATGGATCCATTGAAAAACTCATGGATGGAACCCGTCATAGAATAATCAACTGGCTTAAAATGGATGAAATCACCTCAATCATGGCTGATTCAGATATAACCGTGGTTGATTCATATCTGGCCCCACCAAAACTCTATGAAATCATAGCCAATGAGTCTCTGGGCGTTTATATAGATGATAATAAAAGGATCAACTACCCTGAAGGTGTGGTTGTCAATGGTTCAGTGAACGCTGAAAAATTAGAATATCCTGAGGAGAAGGGTGTTCAATATTTCCTTGGAAGCCGTTACATACCCCTTAGAAAGGAATTCTGGAATATAGAACCCTTAAAAATAAAAGAAAATCTTCAGAGTGTAATGATCACCTTTGGGGGGGATGATCTACGGAACATGACTCCATTAATATTAAAAACCCTAGAAAAAGAATTTCCAGAACTAAAAAAGAATGTTGTAATTGGTAGAGGTTTTAAAAACCTGGAGGAAATTGAAAAACTCAAATCTGACACTGTGAATCTGATTTACTATCCTGATGCAGAGGGGATGGTGGATACAATGCTCAAGTCGGATCTGGCAGTGTCTGCAGGAGGACAAACCCTCTATGAACTTGCAAGGCTGGGTTTACCCACTTTAAGTGTGGCCGTAGCATCCAACCAGCTTCACAATGTTAAAAATTGGGAAGAAACAGGATTCAGCAGGTACACAGGTTTATGGACAGATGAAAATCTCCTTGGGAAGATGGTTGAGGAATTGAGGGGTTTAACTGATTACAGTATTCGAAATCAAATGTCTAAAACTGGGAAGATGGCTGTTGATGGGCATGGAGCACTTAGGATAGTCAAAAAATCTCTTCTGGAATATTATCTTAGTAAGGGCTTTACTTTACGTAAAGCTGACCTTGGAGATATGAAGAATATTTATCAACTCTCAAATGACCCTGAAGTGCGAAAAAATTCATTCAAAACAGATTTGATACCCCTCAGTGACCATGAAAAATGGTTCAAAAACAAATTAATGGATGAAAAATCTCTTTTTATCATATGTGAAGTTGAAGATGAATTTGCAGCACAGATAAGATTTGAGCTAGAAGAAGAATCTTCTGTAATCAGTATCAGCATTTCTAAGAAGTACAGAGGTATTGGAATTGGCCATCCCATGGTTAAGGAGGCCCTAAAACTTCTTAAGAATTATTCAAATGTACAACTGATAAAGGCGTATATAAAGAAAAGCAACAAGGGTTCCTTAAAATTCTTTGAAAAATCAGGTTTTAAACTCACAGGACCAATTTTAATAGATGGTAATGAAGCTTATGAATATGAGTATGTTTTGAGGGATTAAAAATGAAAATCAAAATTGGAGATAACACTGTTGGTGAAAAAGAACCAGTATTCATAATAGCAGAACTTTCTGCAAACCATATGCAGGACTTTGATGTTGCCGTGGATACAATTCATGCTATTAAGGATTCTGGTGCTGATGCAGTTAAGTTTCAGACATTTACTCCTGATACCATTACAATAAACTCCGATAGAAGTTACTTTCACATCGAACAGGGAACACTCTGGGACGGTAGGACACTGTATGATCTCTACAAAGAAGCTTACATGCCATGGGAATGGCAGCCTGAGTTGAAAAAAATAGCTGAAAAACTGGGACTCACATGTTTCTCATCGCCCTTCGACAGAACAGCCGTGGATTTCCTTAATAAAATGGATGTTCCAGCCTACAAGATCGCATCCTTTGAAATAACAGACATACCTCTTGTAGAGTACACAGCTTCCAAGGGAAAGCCAGTTATAATATCAACCGGTATAGCAGAGCTCAGTGACATTGAGCTGGCTGTGAATGCATGTAAAAGAGTTGGAAACGATCAGATCATTCTTCTCAAGTGCACGTCATCCTATCCAGCGCCTTTGGATTCGATGAACCTTAAAACCATTCCTAATATGGCTGAGACATTTGGGACAGCTGTTGGACTTTCGGATCATACCATGGGCAGTTCCGTTGCAGTTGCATCAGTTGCCCTTGGTGCAAGGGTAATAGAAAAACATTTCATACTTGACAAAAGTCTTGGAGGGCCGGATTCTGAATTTTCAACTGAACCTGATGAATTTAAGACAATGGTTCAAGCTGTAAGGGATGTTGAAAAAGCCCTTGGTGATATAAACTATGACTTAACTGATGATAAAATAAAAAGCAGGAACTTCTCTCGTTCACTCTTCCTTGTCAGTGACATGGCAGAAGGTGATATATTCACCGAGGAAAATCTCAGATCCATACGTCCAGGTTATGGTCTCCATCCTAAATATCTTAAAGATATTCTCGGTAAAAAAGCCCGTAAATCCATTGAAAAGGGAACACCTTTAAGCTGGGATTTGATCCTATAAACACATTGTGGATTTATATCTTTTAAATCGCACATTCATTTTTTTACAAAATCTTATTTTTTATAAAATCTTTTTGATTTACTCAGTTTTTATGGCTTTTTTATCCCAGAGCCTCCCAACCAGGTAAACCACCACTGCGATCAGAACGGCAACCAAGGTCACATGGTAATCTGCACTGGTTGTAAGTCCAAGCTGCCAGTAGTTCCAGTTAAATGGGAAGAGAAGGTACATACCACCTGCAAGATGTAGCAGGATGAGATCCAGGCAGTAATGGGTTGCAACCCCCAGCGAGAGGAAGAGAAACGTATTCCTCCGCTCAGGAAAAAGGAGTGCCATCATACCTGCCACTATGAGGGATCCCACAGGTAGGTGAACTGCCTCAAGGTAGTCCCAGACATCCATGCCCAGAAACTTCAAGCCCAGGGCCAGCTTCACCATGTCAGGTATTAGAGCACCTACCATAACGATCATGGTATTTTCAGGGCTGAAAATTTTAAAACGGAACCTGAGAATCCTGCAAAGGGTCCAGGCAACTGCAAGGTGTGTTACCCAGTCTGGCATTATTTCACTCTCCTAAATTCCATCCTGGAAATATTGAAACGCCAGTAACGCCTGAAAAGGAGTATAAAAATGATCACAACCAAAAACGAGCGCAGAAGCATGAATTCATAGTCGAACTTCGTTATAACCAGAATTTTAGATGATTTAATGGTGTAATTGGGTATTAAAGTTCCAAGCACTTCAGCTTCATCTCCAACCTCCAGTTTCTGGTTTGATAGAACGTGGTAGTTCACGGCAGTGCCATGGTAGTTGTCTGAAAGGAGAAAACCATCATTGTAACTATTTGTAACCACACCCGAAACTGAAACGGTTCCTCCAAGTGGGTAATCCTTGAGGATCAGGCTGCTGTCTGGATACTCAAGGTGTGATTGGTAGTTAGAGTTGTAGTAAAGGCACAGGAACATTAACACAATCATTAAAATGGTAAAAATAAATGCACGACTTTTTAAAATAATTTTAATGCTTCTGGGGGTGTTAAATGAACTCATTTCTAATCACAAATTCTCTTTTTGAAGGATGGTTCGATGCATGGATATTACCACCTTGAAAACATGAAGATCGTTAGGTTGGTCCTTACTTCTTGATTTAATATTGACTTGATCTTATAAAAATAGGTATTTTAGAATTAAAAATTATTTCAGTAAATCCATAAAAAAAACGGGTATTCAAATCAAAGTATTTTTGATGAACGTTTTTCAATATCTCTAAAAAATAAAATAAAGATTTAAAAAGAAAAATAAGGATTCACTCGTTTTGCAATTAAAACTATCAATGTTATAACACTGCAATCTAAACGAAAAATCATTACAACCTTTTTAATTATTCTGCTGCACTGGCTAACTGGTATGCATCGTATGCTGCGTATAAAGCGAATATGAGTGATATTATACCTATCATGGAGCTTATAGCGCCTACTATTATACCAAGTACTATTGCAACTACAAGGAATATTAATCCTTTAGGGTCTTAGATTTTTCTTGTTGAAAAGAGGATTTTCCTTCTAGTTTTCCACTTTTTAAGGATTACTGATAGTTTTGTTTTTAAAAATACATTTTTATTTTTATTTTATGAGAATAAGTGGGCTTCTAAACCGTTAAATTTAAGTATTAATGCTTACATAGTTTTATTTGGCGATAAAAATGAAGCATCACTTAAATTACAGTAAAGAAGACCCAAATTATATCTTGTTGGAAAAAATATTTAAAATTATCGGTTCTAAAAAATCCCAGACAATAATAGCCTCTAAAGGTGTTAAAAACATTAATATGATGATTTTATCAATTAAAATCATTTTCACTGCTATTTTCTTCAATATAACTGTTGAGTTTGTTGTTTCTGAACTAAAAAGGGATAAAAAGTTGCGAAAATTCTTCAAAACCAATGAAGTTCCAAGTGCTGTTCAAGTTTCAGAATTTTTGGCACGATTTAAACCCGATACGTACATCAAAATGGTAAATAGCATATTAATGCAAACTAAACCTCTCAAAAGGCGTGGAAAACGGACATTTATTGTTGATGCCACACCCGTGGACTTAGATTACAACATACAACGTAAACATCGTTCAAAAGAATACTTAGAAAAACAGGACCTAAAATGGAGTTATTCATCCTCCTATGGATTTTATATTGGATTTAAAGCCACAGTAGTTATAGAACACACATCTGCAATGCCCGTTGCTATTTTAATCCATTCTGGAGCGCCACACGATTCCAAGATATTCAATGAGATAATGGAAAACCTGAAAAGAAGACGAATAATCCGAAAAGGAGACACAATACTATTTGACAGAGGATATTACAGTTATAAAAACTATCAAATCGGAATTTCTAAGTATAAAATTGTTCCTTTAATTTTTCCCAAAGAAAACTTCAAAATACAAAAATTAGATGATAAATTAACCTATCCATTACAAGTATTTAAGGATAAAAAGACCGAAAAAAAGTCTAAAAAATTATACAATACCTTAAAAAATGTATTAATCTATAAAATAGAAAATTGGAAACGATACAAACCTGTACGTGGAAAAATCGAAGACTTTTTCAAATTATGCAAATCAGGACTAAGCTTGAAAAAATTACACAAATATACACCTGAATCAGCCGAAAGAACAACCATACTAACTGTATTTTTAGCAGGACTCATCACAACAACAGGCTACAACACAAAAACAGCCCTACAAAAGCTCTCCGAAACCTAAAAAAACCAAGACCCTATAATCCTTTTTTGGTTTCACCAGCAATGATCTGACCTAATCCTGGAATTATGAAAGAAAGTATTGCTGCTATTATTGGGTTAACCATACTTTTCACCTCCTTATCTTTTTAATACAATCTATGCTTGTACTTTTATATTTAAGTAGTTCTATATGGATAAATCTTTCGGTGATGGATAAAAATGCAGTTATTTTAGAAGAAACGGTATATTTATTAAATTTCATACGCATCTGAAATATTAATTTAATATAAATTCTGGATGAATTCCTAATGTTTTAGGAGGTTGTATTGGACTTGGGGATAGGATTCATAACTGGAAGATTCAAAATCTGCAGCAGAAAAAGCCATAAAAAAGCTTTAAAAGCTTAGGATACATCTTTTTTTCAATAATTTTCATAAATGACAGCTAAAACCCGGAATTCCTTATAAAAACTGCTAAAAAATTATTTAGGGCTGTTTGAACTGAAAACTATTACATGGCTGGTTTTTTAATCGATACCCAGAATCTTTTCATTATAAAAAAAATTCCACTACCAAATATACATACTTTTTAAAAAACATATTATTAAGAAATGGGGGGATGATACTATGGGTGAAGTGGAGTTCAACAACGAGAATGTGATGAAATGTCTCTGCACAGGATGTCCTGTTCAGGGTACAAGCGAGTGTGTTAAGGGCAAAATACAGAAGATGCAGGAGATGATGGCTGAGGACATAGACATTGCAACGGTCATTGGTCCTGAAGATGTTCCGGGGCTTTACTGTGCAAGTGGTGAGGCAAGTTGCACAGATCTGTACTATCATGAAGAGTGTCAGTGCCCAGAATGTCCAGTGTTCAAGGAAAACGAACTTGCAGATGGCAAAACCGTTGGATATTACTGTAGAGATGGAAAGGCAGATTAAAAACCCTATTTTTTATTTTTTTAAGGGACAAAAACTTTTTTTGTCGTAAATTTCTTTTATAATTCTAGAACTCAATTTTAGAACCATTTTCAATTGTCAGATATCAGTCAATCAAATTTACCACGCCATGTATTATAATCAACTTAAAGCATATTAATTCATGCAGTGGTACCGATAATTATTAGGTTAACCTCAACAATACATTATAAATGTCCGTGATTTCAGGGGGCTTATGTTTCATTTTGTTTTATGAAATTTTAGGGCATGAATTTATTTTTCAAATTCAATTAAAAATATATGAGGTGTTTAAATGGTTAATTATTGGCTTTGGGTATCTAAAGATGATAGCATCGATGATACCATAGATGGCTCCAGTCAGAAATGGAATGGCTGTGATGAAGATACAGAAGTTGGGGATTACGCACTGATCTACAGAGTGTCACCCTACAAACACATAAAGTACCTGGTTGAGGTTACAAAAAATTCCTTCCTTAACACCAGTAAACTACCAAACGAAGAGTACTACTGCGAATTCAAGGTACTGTCCAATTTTGAGAATGAACTTGAACTGAAGGATATGAAGAAAGAAGAGGAATTATCCGAGTGGTACCCCCTAAAAAACAAGTTCCATAAAAAGATGTTCCCTGTGACTGAAGATTACTGGAAAATTTTAAAGGGAATGATCAAGTCTAAAAATCATTCACCTGAAGAAGCTACTTAGATATCCCTCTTTTTTTACCCTATTTTATAAAATTAAGTAAATTCAAAGCTTTTCCAGTGCGACTTTAGAAGCCTTCTGTTCAGCTTCCTTTTTATTCCCACCAGAACCTGTTCCATAGTGTTCACCATTGATCAAAACGGCCATGGTGAAGGTTTTCTTATGTGGCTCTCCTTCTTCCTTTATTAACTCATAACTTATATTGAAACATTCCTGATCACACAACTGCTTCAGTTTGGATTTATAATCATAAAAAAAGATATCTTCATTTTCTATATGGGGTATAACCGTTTTTGAGAGAAATTCTTTAACAGTGTCCAGGCCTTGATCAAGGTACATGGCTCCAACGAAGGATTCGAAAACATCACCTGTAACTGAATCAACTTCCCGTTTTGCCATTTCCTGACCTGCACCTAACTTCACATACTGATCCAGCCTTAACTCTTTGGAGTAAATGTATAATGCCTTTTTACAGACGTAATTTGAACGTATACGTGTTAGTTCTCCTTCATTTAAAGAGGGGTCCATTTTGTAGAGAAATTCAGAAACCACCAGATCCAGGACAGAATCCCCTAAAAATTCTAATCTTTCGTAACATTCTCCAAGGCCCTTTTCATTTGCATAGGACTCATGAATAAAGGCTAACTCATATAGATGGTTATCAATGGGTTCAATTGAAAATTTTTGCAGTAACTTCATGGTATCCTATTATGTATACTGCATCATTTACAATTTATTAAAACTTCAATTCCTTGATTTTTGATTTTCCTAAAGGATAACATTATTACAGTTGTTTCCTAGAATCTCACATGTACTGATGAATTCATTAAAGGAATAAGTAAAGAATGTCATAACATTAAACTGAATAAATATTTGGTCTGATAATGGGGGAAATTTTATGGTTTCCATTTCTGAACTGGAAAAAATGAGGGATGAACAGGATATTCCAAATATCCTGAAGGCACTGGATGTAAAAGAAGACAAAAAGTCCCGGGAAAAGGCCGCTTATATCTTGGGTGATATAAGAGCCGAAGAAGCTGTGGAACCGTTAATCTCAATGTTGGATGATGATTACTGGCCTATCCGTAAGGCCGCAACCCTGTCTCTAGGAAGGATTGGGGATAAAAAGGCAGTTGAACCTCTGATCAACGTTTTAAAGGATGATCACTGGCATGTTCGTGAAACTGCTGCACTGGCTTTAGGTGCCATTGGAGATAAAAGGGCGGTTGAACCAATTATAGATGCCCTGAAGGATGGATCCTTAAACGTCAAATGTGAGGTTGTAGATGCACTGGGAGTTCTAGGTGACAAAAGAGCTCTGGAACCTTTAATGGACATTCTGAAGGAAGAGGATTATATATTAAGGGCCTGCACTGTAACCTCCCTGGGCAAGATAGGGGATAACATGGCTGTGAAGGCTCTTTTAAACTCCCTGGAAGATGAAAACTACTTCGTCAGGGTGAACGCTGCCAATGCCCTGGCAACCATCGGCGATGAAGATGCACTTCCAGCTCTTCAAGAAGCTTTGGATAATTCAAATGGAGAATCACGTGAATTTGAAAGGGCTGTCAGGAAAGCAATGAATGAGATAATTGCAAGAAAAAAGAAGAAGAGTTAAATTTAATTTTTTTTATTATCCATGAAGTTTTTTTTTTAACTTATTTTTTGTTCCAACCGGGTATTTCAGTATCCTTAAATTTCTCTGAAGCTGGTACCCCACCTATGCCCCAGTGGGATTGAGGTACCTCATGTACCAGAACTTCCACGGCTTCGGCTGGAATTTCTATATCAACAAAGACTTTAGTTATGTTTTCAATAAGGTAGTTGACTTTTTCTTGTTCAAAACCCTTCCACACGTTTACATGAACCACAGGCATTATTATCACACTCCTATATTTCATTGTTATTAATCAAAACTAGGATAAGTAATTTGCCAGCAAAAATGAATAGTTCATCATAAAACTTCGGAAATTCCTTTAATTCATGTAAATGAATCCGTAGGGATACATGGGGCCATCATTTTACTGAAGTTTCTCTTCATTCAAGTCATATGACTTTTTTAAGGTTAATTAATAAAATAAAGGTTGAATTATTCATTTCGTTATATCATGGTTACCTAACCCACGGGCTAACTTTATTCTGGTTACTTCGTTATAGACTGGTTTAACGAAATTAAATTTCATATAAATTTTGATTAAAAATTGATATTGGAAGTTATTTTAGTTCTATACATGTTAAAAAGGACCATATTTTCTAGATAAGTTTAATAATAACTTTAATCTGAATTTAGAACTTAATTAATCTTGAACTTATTGTTTTTTGTAAACTTTCTAAATATTGGTAATACTATGGATTTTTCTTCAACTTAGAACACTATCTTTGAGATTTCGTTAATTATCTTGCTCGGTGAAAATCTGATATTCTGTTAAATTGGAGTAATGAATAAGTATGCTATACTGATCCATTCAGTGCAGTTTCTTTAATTTTTATTTTCAATTCTTCAACTGTTTTGATTGTTTTTTTAACGGTATTCATAGTCTCCTCCAAATCAAATAATCAATGCCAAACTTATATGACTTTAGAGAGTGATCATAGTATGACCGTATTATGTAGTATTCAGATCAATTAAGATCCCATGACATGGGTACCAATAGTTACATAATAAATTGGAAGGAATATTGCTTAAAGAGAAATATAGAGAAATTTTATAGGATATAAACTATTTTATGATATTAAGATTATGTAAGAGAGGAGATTAAATGGTTAATGAATTACATTTAGTATATGAACAATTATTTTTATGTATTATACTTTTAATTGGTTTTTTAGGTTCTGGAAACCCCTTACTCCTTTTTGTTTGTTTAGGTGGACTGATGGGGATTCTGATATTAACAGTCAGGATTAAAAACTATAACCCTAAATTAAATGATCTTGTTTTGGTTCTTATTTTATTTCAAGGGCTAACACTAGTTTATACTTACTTATTCAGATTAAAATATCTACAAAGTCTATCTTCTACTTTTTTATTTTATTCTTTTGTGGTGCTTTGGATATTTACAATAATCTCCTACATCTATTATTATTCCAAAAAAAACTACAAATCAAAAGATCATAGGAATTAAGAGAATAATACATATTTTATCATATATTTTATTTTCAGAAGTGTACTGTTTATCATTGATTAGTAAGATAAAAAGAATTAAAATATAATCTGTAATTTTTTAGATTCAGTTTATACGGCTGCTCCTAATTTTAGTAGAAAAGCTCTTCATGATAGATTATCCTTGTTATTTTTTGAGTAAAGTTTTGATAATGGAGATGCTGTCAATCCATGGGCAAACACACTCAAAAGCACGGTTATAAAAACAACTGAAATAAAGGTGGTATCTCCAGGGAACACTTTTAATTCTTCTAAAGCTAAAAGAGCCAGTACAATGGAAGCCAAACCTCGGGGCCCGAACCAGCCTATGAATAGCATGGAATCCCAGCTTAATTTCGTGCTAATCAGTGATAATGCCACGGGTAACATTCTAATTACAGTTAAACTCAAAACAGAGTACAAAATTATCTGCCAGTTTACATCTAAGAGAAGGGGAACCACCACTATTCCCAGGAGGAAAAACACTGTCAGGTTTAATAATTGGCCCTCTGTCTCTGAAAAATCTATTAAAATTTCTCCAGCATCCTTAACAATGTACCCCAAGGCTAAACCACCAATGAATGCAGCTATAAATCCACTTCCCCCTACTTCATCTGCTATAAAGAAGGTGAGGAGGGCCAGTGCCAGAAATGCTATTCTTTCGTAGGTGGGAGTGATCCATCTTTTTTCACGAGATTTTAAAACCATCCAGCCACCTGCAAGTCCCACTGCCAAGCCCACCAGTGCTCCATAAACTATCTGTTCAAAGGCCACTTCGATGAAGAATCCCATTGGTCTGAAGGCTTCTGCAGCCAGACCTATGGCTATAAAAACCAGGAGAAATGGAACAGAACCTCCATCGTTCAATCCACTTTCTATCTCTATAGTTGTACGTATTTTTTGAGGCACATCTTTATTTTGAACCACAATCTGTCCTAAAGCTGCATCGGTTGGTGCCAGGGCAGTACCTATGATACCTGCTACCCACCAGGGTACATCTGGGAATATGAGAGTTGCTGCTATCACTCCTAGGACTATGGTGATGGGTAAACCTACAATGAGGAGTCTGGTGCTTAGATCATTTTTAAGGGCTTTCACTCCTACACGGGAGGCATCGCTGAAGAGAACAAGAACCAAAGCTATCTCTGCTATTAAAAAAATTATGGTTGAAAAGGGAGGTTTTGAAACATCCACATATCCTGTGACAAGCCATCCTATTAACATCCCTGCAGCTATGAATATCATCTGAAAACTTATGGGCAGTTTGCAGATCAAACGGGAAAAAAGTGACACGATCAAAATCATTATAAAAAATACTACAATTTCAATCAATCAGAACACCCTAAAATTTTTATTTTTTGTATTAAGAATGTTTTTCTAATTTTTCTTATTCCGGTGTGTTATTTAAGCAACCCTCACTCATTAGGGGAATGTTCTTTTATTCCATGATACCTTTTAAAGCCGTAGAACCACCTTATCGACCAGACGATGTGAAATGCAGCCCACCAGAAGATTCCAATGAAGTAAACGATCAACCCAAAAAAGATGTTAAGGAGGGCTACCAGTAAGAAAAGAATGGGATTTCTGTAAAAAAAGGATGTAACTCCAATAAATTCTTGTATACTTGATGAGAAAAGGACAGTAGGGCTGACGCCTATCAAAATCCATATTAATAGGGCAAAAAATCCCATGATAATTCTAGCCACGGCTCTGGCAGGGGACAACTGTTTTTTCAGCTGTTGGGAAAGTTCCTTTTCCTGGTTGTTCTCATTTTTTTTACTTTCTTTCAAGCAATGACACCACGATCATTTATTAAATCAAATATTGATAATCCAGTTTCTTAGCTTGCCTAAAAAGAAAAAAAGTAGGAAAAGGTTTTTTGTCAATTATCCACTAAACCCTCCAACGTGGAAACCTGTTCAGCTTCTGAATAGGTACACTCCGTATACAAGTAGGATTACGACCATGATCCAGTACAAATACAATATGAAATTAGGAAGTGCCAAATACAGTATTGCTAACAAAATAGCCACAACAATCATTAATATACCAGTATTCTTTTCATTCATAGCCAGACCTCCAAATATCTTTAATAATATATTAAGATTGTATATGTTATATTTTTTTTGCAAAAGTTGTGGTGCGCTTTTAAGCTTCAGAATCATTTTGGATCAGTCCAGGATACATGTCCCAACTAATTTTGCTTAAAAAATAGTATAAAAATGGTTCCTTTTATAATATTAAAGAGGGGTAAAATAAATCCATTTTAAAAAAAAGAGGGAAAAAATTTAAATTCGTATGTCCCTTTTATTCTTCCATAGCTTTTATATCCGCTGCAGCTTTTGCAATGGAACATTTATCTGAATGCTCTTCGCATTTAAAACATACTTCTTCAGTTATAGCTTTCAGAGATTTTTCTATGTCTTTGCTTTCCACTTCTTTTCCTGTTATCCATTCTGGCATATTATCACCAAAGATAACTATAGTGAATTATAAAGATATACTTAATCGTCAGTAAAATATACTAAATACAGTTTTATTGATAAACGTCAAGCAGGATATTTATCGCAGGATAATCATTTTAAAATTTTATCTAATAATAAAATTGATTGAAGAATTGGGTAAAAAACTGATCTAGTTGAAAAATAAAAAATAGTTAGAAAGTAAAAAAAGTTAATCTGACTTAAATTTGAGTGTAATTATTCTTCTACGTCAACAAGCTCGCCGTATTCAAGTTCAAGCTGGCAACCTTTAGGACCACAGCACCAGTGCTGTAATTCAAACTGTACTAACACTATTTCACCTCCTTGAACAAAGGATATGCTCCATCAAGACTTTGAAAGAGTTTTTATTATTTTTTTGACTGGAAACTACCTGTTTTTTCTATTAAAGAAGCTTCAGAAACATTTCCTTCAACAACTTAATATTGTCCCAGTAAGTATATGTATTTAATCGTCAGAAAAATGTATCCTACTACAGTTTTATACACAAAACTGACCTTTGAAGTTTCTTCAGAAACCTTTATTATTAACCTTTGACATAAAATCGCTTAATGAAAACCGAAGTTGACAATGCCACTGAGATCAGTGAGCTAAAATCCAAGCTGGATCTCATGCACAGGGATATAAAGCGCATGATGAAGAATTCCAACAAGGAATATCTTGATCTCATGTTAAAAAACCTTAAAAAGGATTTTTTAAACTGCATAACAGACCATGTTTCTGAGGATATTGAAACCAGCCTTGAGAGGGGAATGGTTGATAAGTGCCAGATGAGGGACAACTGCAAATCCAAGTTCACAGAGCTTCTGGAAAAAAATGTTGACCTCATAAAACAGGACGAAGTTCCAGAGACACAGGTAACAGGATCCAGAGGGGAACTTGAGAATTTAAGGGCTGAAGCACCCTTCGATAAATGTGATGTATGCTTTTCGGAGGTTACAGATATCTTTGAAAAACAGCTGAAACTAATGAGGTCCCTGCACATCTACAATGGACCTGAAGAGAAAAAAATTGATATCTCGGACATCTCAGAAGATTCACTGGTACGCGAAGTTTTTGAACCCCTCTCAAATAGGCAGAGACTTCAGATAATAAAGGCAGTTGCAGTGGAAACCAAAACATTCACAGCACTGTCACAGCTCACAGGATTAAGGGGAGGAAACCTACTTTTTCACATTCAAAAACTCCTTGACAGTAATATGATAATCCAGAGGCATGAACGTGGAGATTACATGATCACAGAGAAAGGCTACCAAGTCCTGAAGGTAATCTCCCAGCTTGGAGGCGTCTTGGAAGATGCTCCAGAACCTGAAGCAGTGGAATCATAATGTTATTTGGATCATTAAAAAATACATATTTATATAATACTTTTGTTCTATATTAATAAAACAAAATTAAAAACAAACTATAGGTTCAGGTGATAGTTGTGAAGAGAGATGTTATCAGGATCAACGAGGAGAAATGTACAGGATGTGGAGACTGCATTCCAGGATGTCCCGAGGGAGCAATACAGGTAATCGATGGAAAGGCAAGACTCATAAGTGACCTTTTCTGTGATGGTCTGGGGGCATGCATTGGAAACTGCCCTCAGGGAGCTATAGAAATTGAGGAGAGGGAAGCTGAGCCCTACGATGAATATAAAGTCATGAAAAACATTGTGAAAGGGGGTTCAAACGTCATAAAAGCCCATCTCAAGCATCTCCATGACCACGGTCAAAAAGATTTTTTAAACCAGGCAATTGAAATTTTAAACGAAAAAGGCATAGATATACCTGATTATGAAGAAGAAACACTGGCATGTGGTTGTCCAGGATCAATGGCTCAAGATTTGACTAAAACACGGTCTGAAGATGCAGGAACTTCAGTGAATATCAGTCCAGAACTTGGTAACTGGCCGATACAGCTCCAGCTTTTGAACCCAAACGCACCCTACTTGAAAAATGCGGATCTCTTAATAGCAGCCGACTGCGCACCTTTCGCTTACCCAAACTTCCATCAGAGGTTCCTGAAGGATAAGGTTCTCATAATATTCTGTCCCAAACTGGATCAGACCATAGACCAGTACGTTGACAAGTTGGCTGAAATCTTCGAGAAGCAGGACATCCAATCCATCTCAATAGTGCACATGGAGGTACCTTGCTGTTCAGGTATTGAGATTATAGTCAAAAGGGCATTGGAAAAGGCCCAAAAGAACATCATCATTAAGGATTACACCATTTCCATAAATGGAGAGATAATCTAAGAGTGACCAAAAATGGGATAGTTCTATATTTCTTTTTTTTTAAATCTGAATTCTTGGGGATTATTTGAATTTGCATGAAATTAGGGTGAGGGATCATATTTTTTTTTATGATCCCCTTTTTTGATCCAGGTAAACACAACCATTATAATCCTATTAAAAACAAAAATTATACTATCGAATAGATCTGTATCAAACCAATTTTTATGGATTTTTTCTTAAAAAACTGGGGTTGATAACATGTCAAAGGTTGTACACTTTGAGATACCTGCAGAGGATATGGAGAGAGCTTCTAAGTTCTATGAAAATGTGTTTGGATGGGAGATCACAAAATGGGAGGGTCCCTTTGACTACTGGCTCGTAAAAACTGGAGAAGAGAATGAGCCTGGTATTGATGGGGCCATAATGCCCAAGGAATCGGATGACGTGATCAGAAACGCCATCAGTGTTGATTCCTACGAGGAATTTGCCGAAAAAATAGAGATGGAAGGCGGTAAAATGCTCACTGAAAAGATGGGAATTCCAGGTATTGGCTACACTGGAACCTTTCAGGATACGGAGGGGAACATTCTGTTGATAGTGGAGTTCAAGATGGAATAATTACAGATGGTGATAAAATGGTAGATGGTTCTATAAGCATCACCATGATCTTCGATGCACCTCCAGAGACTGTGTGGAAAGCATGGACAGAACCTGAAGGAGTAAAACACTGGTGGGGACCTAAGGGATTCACAGCAGCTGTTTCTAAACTAGATTTCCGTGTGGGAGGTACTTACCTCTACTGCATGAGGTCACCGGATGGTCAGGATTTTTGGAGTACCGGTGAGTACAGGGAGATCATTAAAAACCAGAGGATAGTGGCAACCGATAATTTTGCAGATGAAGAAGGAAACGTTGTACCAGCTTCACATTACGGAATGAGCGGAAAATGGCCTTTAGAATTGCTGGTAACCCTAAAATTCCAGGAACAGAATGGTAAAACCAGATTCACCCTCCAACATGAGGGTATACCCTCCGGCGAGAATAGAGATTTGGCTGAGGAAAGATGGAGGGAATCCCTCAAAAAACTTGCTGAATACCTGAAAACAGAAAAATAATCCTTTCAAACTCCTTTTTTTTTATGAACTCTTGTTTTTTAAAATTATTTTTTGTGAATTTTTTTATTATTCTTTCATTTAAAATGTAATTTAAGGTGGAATAAACTCCTTCTTACAATTATTTTTATAATTTACAAATTTACATTTAATATTTTATAATCAATTTATAATCAGTTATATAATTTTATAATTAATTATATCAATTATTTTTAATACTAAACGATACTTTGTGTTTTATTTTTAAAATAAACTATTCATTTGATTGTTATTATGATTTGACATTTATCTAGAAGTTTTTTTCAATTCATAATTTTATACTCTCTCTTTCTGGTTCATTTTATCCATTCTCTTTCGAAGCCAAATAAAAACATTTATATATGTTCAATTGAACAGTTATTCATATGAAGATAGAAAGTGAAGGAACCTGTGAAGTGAAGTGCATACACGAAGACTCAGTCCGAGAAGTCAAATCCAAAATGCTAAGTGAAGAAACCTTCCAGGGCATAGCATCAGATTTTAAAATACTTGGAGACCCAACAAGGGTTAAAATACTCCACGCATTATCAAAGGATGAACTCTGTGTGTGTGATCTTGCAGCGATACTGGGTATGACCGATTCGGCCATATCCCACCAGTTGCGCTTACTCATGGAAAGGAACATGGTCAAATTCCAGAAAAGAGGAAAAATGGCCTATTATCAACTTGCAGACGAACACGTTATACAACTCATAAGGATGGAGTCAGAACATGCCAGAGAATGCAGATAAACATGAACATCAAGGATCCTGTAGCTGCTCATGCCAGGAAGACATGTTTGAAGAGAAAGAATCAATATGGAACAGAAAAAACTTCGCAATAATCATAAGCAGCGCAGTTTTACTGGGAATAGGAATCTTCCTTGAAAACTTCGCAGACCAGCACATGGCTTCACAGGCCCTTTTCTTGCTGGTCGTGGCAATTTCAGGGTATGATATAATAAAAGAAGGTATTGAAGAACTTTTAGAGGGAGAATTCAGCATAGATCTCCTCATAACCATTGCGGCAGTTGGAGCCTTTTTAATCGGTCATGGTGTGGAAGGAGCATCTGTTGTTTTCCTGTTTTTCATAGCAGAGTTTTTAGAAAGCTACGCAGGTGAAAGGGCAAGAAACTCCATGGAATCTCTCCTTAAAATAGCACCTGAAACTGCAACGGTGAAAAAAGATGGAATGGAAAAGGTTCTCCATGCCCATGAAGTTGAAATTGGTGATATGGTGGTCGTGAAACCTGGAGACAAGATACCTCTTGATGGAATCGTTATGGAGGGTAAATCATCAGTTAATCAGGCACCCATAACCGGTGAGAGCATGCCCGTTGGAAAGTACCCGGGAAAAACAGTTTTTGCAGGTACCATCAACCAGGAGGGCTATATGGAGATTGAGGTAACCAAAAGATCCAGTGAAACTGTGATATCCAGGATAATAGAACTTGTTCGGGAGTCCCAGAAGAACAAATCAAAAACAGAGGCCTTCATAACCAGGTTCGCCCGCTACTACACACCCACTGTGATACTGGCTGCAGCAGTTGTTGCAACCGTTCCACCATTTGTATTCGGCATGTCCTTCAATGAATGGTTCTACAGGGCATTGGTTCTCCTTGTTGTTTCCTGTCCGTGCGCTCTTGCAATATCCACGCCAGTATCAATGGTTTCAGGCATAACCTCCGCCACAAAAAACGGTGTTCTCATAAAAGGAGGACAGTTCATAGAGGAAATGCAGAACGTAAAGCTCATGGTATTCGATAAAACAGGAACCCTGACCGAGGGCAAGCTTGAGGTAACAGATGTTAAAAGCTTCAACAACCACTCCCAAGAGGAGGTTCTGGAGGTGGCAGCATCCCTTGAATCGAAATCCAAACACCCCCTTGCAGAACCCATACTGAGAAAGGCCCAAAAACAGAATCTGTCCCTTAAAGATGTTTCAGACTTTAAATCAGTAACAGGAAAGGGTATAACTGGTAAAATTGATGATAAAAGATTTTATATTGGTAAAGCCTCCCTTATAGATGAGATGGAGATTCCAGGTTCAGATATAACCGAATTTGAGGAAGATGGGAAAACAGTGGTGCTTGTTGCAGATGATGATCATTTAATTGGATTGATTGGATTAAGGGATAAAATAAGAGAGAATGCAGAAAAAGCCCTTCAAAACTTAAAAAATCATGGTATCAAAACTGTAATGCTCACTGGAGATAACGAAGGAACAGCAAAGGCAGTTTCATCCCAGATAGGCATTGATGAATACTATTCAGGCCTTCTACCTGAGGATAAGGTAAGGATCGTTGAAGAACTCCTTGAAGAGGGGCAGGTTGGAATGGTTGGTGATGGTGTGAACGATGCTCCAGCCCTTGCAAAGTCCAACGTGGGCATAGCAATGGGTGCTGCAGGTTCAGATGTTGCCATCGAAACCGCTGACGTGGCCCTTATGCACGATGACCTCTCTAAACTCAACTACATGATGAAACTCAGCAGAAAAACCATGTCAGTTGTCAAGGAAAACGTAACAGTGTCCATTCTTGTTAAAAGTTCATTTGCAGTACTTGCAGTCTTTGGATTTGTGACCCTGTGGATAGCAGTTGCCTTTGGAGATATGGGCCTGAGCCTGGCTGTTATACTGAACGCCCTGAGGATAGGGAATGGGAAAACAGTGGAGTAACAGTTCATAAAAATAAAAAGTATTTTTTTTATTTTTAACTTCTTTTTTTAAGAGATAAATCTGAATCAAGTTATTTAACAAATGTTTTTCATCAAATTCCATTTAAACTAATTTAAACTATTTTTCGCTGAAACCTTTTTATGGCATTGAATTGTTATCAGTATGATTCATGATTATTGTATTAATTGTTCATATTATTTTATAAAAATTAGCAATTTGAACATATTGTCTTAAATCTTCTAATCATTGTTAATTCAGCTTAATTTGATTATCTTCCTGTTTTTAAAATTTTTTTTATAAAAATATTTATAATGTTAGGTTATTATAGAAAATTAAGGTTTGAGACTACAAAAATGAGTGTTTACTATGAAGCGTTGTACTAATTGTTGGACTGATAATTCTGATGATGCTGAGCGTTGTAAGAAGTGTGGGAGGGTTCTGGGTGAATCTTGGTGGCATAACCGGAATTACAGGTTGTATTGGCGGGCTATTGGTGGTGGGCTTTTAACTGCTGTTATTTTGTATCTTACGGGTTATTTATTAATTGGAGGTTCTAAGACCTTCTTTTTTGCCACTATTCCAATTCTTTTGGCTGTAGGTGCGGTTACTACAATCCTCGCTTACAGAAAAGAAGCAGATATTGCTAATTCCTTGATTAATTCACTTGCTGTGGGTTTCATAATTGGGTTCTCATTTATTGCGGTTGTTATGGGATCTTCAGGTGGTAGTGCACCTCCAGTGATGATCCTGATTCTTATACCTGTTCTGGCTCTATGGACTATGATTGGAGGAAAAATTGGTGCAGTGATAAATGTTGCAGTAGAAAATGGGAGAAAATCCACAATAATCATCGCAGCAATTATAATCACCATAATATCACTTGGAGGATACGGAGCATACCAATTTACCTTGTATGCCAATTATGGCAACGGGGCATACATGTCTTCATATGAGTTGGATTTTGTGGATATTATTCAACCGGAGGCTGATGCTTATCTGAATGCACCTTACAACACTTCAGAGGAACGACTATCCAACTTAAACAATGCTAAAGTGAAGTATGAACGTATGGTAAATATAACTGTTGCTGCTCAGCCTCAGGTTGATGAGATGATCGGTAACTCCTCTTCAAGCATAAAAAAGGAATATGCATTAGCTTTGAATCAATACCTCCAACTTAAGCATGATTACTGTCTGGAGATGTACACTGGAATACAACTTGAGATAAAGGGCAACACAGAAGAGGCAGAAAAACATTACCAGAATGCTGAAGTTTTAATTCCCAAAATACAAAGCCAGAACAAACAAATTGATGCAATAATCAACAAAGATCCATCATTTAAAAGTTATATAACAGAAAAAAGGGATGAGGCTAAGAAGTATTCTGGAAGAGATCGCGCAGAAAACATGACATTCTACATGTGAATGGGTTGTGAACCATTATAAGGAGAATATTTACTATGAAGCGTTGTACTAATTGTTGGACTGATAATCCTGATGATGCTGAGCGTTGTAAGAAGTGTGGGAGGGTATTGGGTGAATCCTGGTGGCGTAATAAGAATTACAGGTTGTACTGGAAAGCGATAGGTTATAGTCTTGTAGTTGGTAGTATTATGGCTATTGTGGCTTATTTCCTCTTTGGAGCTTCCAATACCTTGGCTTATGGTATGATTTCAATTCCTTTTGTTACTGGTTGTATTGCAACAGTGTTATCCTATAGAAAAGAAGCAGATACTACTAATTCATTTATTAATGCTCTTGCTGTGGGTTTAATAATTGGATTTGCAGTTGTTATGGGTTTATTTGGTTTTGCCTTCTTTTCAGGTGATACTGCACCTGTAATGATGGTTATATTAATCCCTGGAATTGCTGTTTGGGGTTTATTTGGTGGGGCATTGGGTACTGTGATAAATGCTGCAATAGAAAGTGGAAAAAAAGCCACAATAACAATTACAATTATCTTAATAGCGTCAATAGCACTCATAGTATACGGAGCATACATGTTCAATGTAAATGCAAATTATGAGAACGGGGCTTATGTTTCGCTGTGTGATTTGGATTTGGTGGATGTTATTCAACCGGAGGCTGATGCTTATCTGAATGCGCCTTATAATTCTTCAGAGGAACGATTATCCAATTTAAACAATGCTAAGGTGAAGTATGAAAGTATGTTAAATATAACTGTTGCTGATCAGCCGCAGGTTGATGAGATGATTGGTAACTCCTCTTCCAGCATAAAAAAGGAATATGCATTAGCTTTGAATCAATACCTCCATCTTAAACATGATTACTATCTGGAGATGTACACTGGAATACAATTTGAGATAAATGGCAATACAATGGAAGCACAAAAACATTACCAGAATGCTGAAGCTTTAATTCCAAAAATACAAAGCCAGAACAAACAAATTGAGGCAATAATCAACAAAGACCAATCATTCAAACAGTTCATCATTGATCAAAGAAATTATGCAAAAAGATATGTAGACCATATAAATGATAAAACATGACATTCACCCCCCTCATAAAAATTTATCTCTGCTATTTTTTTTTAAATAATATGAAGTGGTTTTTGTATTGACCTACTTTTTTTGGTTTGATTTTTTTATTAAACTGTTAATGAAATATGTGAGATGGTAATAGAATGCCTAGAAAATTAATATCACTGTTTTTATCCGTTTTTTTATTCTAAACCTTTCTGGATCAGCTTCTGCAGCGAATTGGACTAAGAATGAAATCCGGACTATTTAAAGATTTCAATATCCACTTTTTAATACTAATTATAAAAATTTATTAAACAGTAACCCTAAATAATGAAATGGTGTTTTTATGAAAAAAACCTTAGAAAACCTAAGCAAAGCATTCATAGGGGAAAGTCAGGCAAGGAACAGGTACACCTTGTACTCCAAAACTGCGAAGAAAGAAGGATACGAACAGTTGGCAGATATATTCCTGGTAACTGCTGATAATGAGCGTGAACATGCTAAATGGCTCTTCAGATTAATACAGGAACTCAAAGAAGATTCTGGTGAAGATCTGGAGGCATTGACTGTTGAAGCTGAAGCACCCCTTGTATTGGGAACAACGGCTGATAACCTCATAGCTGCAATAGCAGGTGAACACTATGAGTACAGTGAAATGTACCCTGAATTTGCAGATGTGGCAGAAGAGGAGGGTCTTGAGGATATTGCAGTCAGGTTAAGGGCAATAGGCCGTGCAGAGGAACATCATGAGGATCGTTACAAGAAACTTTTAGGGGAAGTTGAAGCAGGAACCATGTTTAAAAAGGATGAAGAGGTTAAATGGGTCTGCCGTAAGTGTGGATATGTTCACACAGGAATGGAACCACCAGAAAAATGTCCTGCATGCGACCATCCAACCAAGTACTACGAAATTTTATGTGAACAATATTAAGGGGGAATCATTTTGGAAAAAGGACAGATTTATAGGTGCAACGTCTGTGGAAATATTGTTGAACTCATCCATGTTGGCGGAGGAAACCTTGTGTGTTGTGGAAATGAGATGGAACTCTTGAGTGAGGAACCCAAGGATGTTGGGGCAGAAAAACACGTTCCAGTGTTAGAAAAAACTGAAAAGGGCTTCAAGGTTAAGGTGGGTTCAGTACCTCACCCAATGGAAGAAACCCACTTCATTGAGTGGATAGAACTTCGGGCTGGAGATGAAGTGTGTAAAAAATTCTTAAAACCAGGAGATGCTCCTGAGGCAGAATTTGAAATAGAAGGTGTTGAGTTAAGTGATGTGAAGGCAAGGGAGTACTGCACCATCCATGGACTCTGGAGATCCTGAAGAACCTTTTAAAATTCCCCTTTTTTAGGGAATAATCAACTTTTTTTATATTTTGTTCTATTTTTATACATTATTTTATTAATTGAGTGCTAAAACATTCTTTTTTGTTAATAAACTCTTGAATCAAGACGAATCCATATATACTAAGTCCTCTAAATTCATGCTAATGAGGTGTTTTGTTGGAAATTTTTGAAGGTCATGTTAGTTCACCATCATTTAAAAATGGAGTTATAATCGCTTCAGGCGTTTTTATCATTTACATCTTGTTGAACCTCCTATTTTCAAATAAAAACTTTTATGCAGAACTTAATGACTTAGCTATGGCTTTTGTAAGTTTCATTGCATTTTTATCCATTGCTCATGCTGCAAAAGTTTCTAAGGTTTATTCACAAAAGATCTACGTTGCATGGGGACTTCTTGCCATTGCCCAGTTCTTCTGGTTTGTGGGTGACTTTTCATGGTTTTTTATCGAAACTTTCTTTAAACAGGTACCATTTCCATCTTTAGCAGACCTATTTTACCTCTCTTACTACCCAATTTTCCTTTTAGGAATATATTTCCTGCCTAAGAGGCCACTCAAGAATGATGAAAGATTCAACAGTGCACTGGACATTGGAATAATAATGTTTTCATCCATCTTGGTTTTCTGGAATTTTCTCATAGGACCCATGATCGATACAAACCTTTCAAGTCCACTATTAAACCAAATTTTAACGGTTTATTATCCTATTTCAGATTTAATACTGCTCTTCGCCCTTTCAATACTTAGTTACAGGCGTCTTTTAAATGTGAATTTTGAACCCCTCCTTCTTCTGATGGTAGGAGCTCTAATCATGATATTATCTGATTCAATATTTGGATATCAATCCATGTTGGGTACAATTCAAAATGGGGGAGTATCTGACATTAGTTATGTTATTGCTACGTTGGTAATATGCCTTGCAGGGGTTCTTCAGGTAAATGCTTTGATTTCTAATGCCAGAGATGATTATAAGATTTCAGAATATTCCCTTGAAGTACCAATGTCCTACATCCCCTACATATGGATGATCATACCCTTCTTTTTACTTATATGGGGTCATTTTCATGGAACATATCTGAGTTTCACGACTATTGCACTGGGTGTTATATTAATTATTTTAATGACTGTGACTCGCCAGATTAATACATTAAAGGAGAATAACAGGCTTTATGGAGAGCTCCATAGTATTAACAAAGATTTAGAGTCCAAAGTTTACAAAAGGACGGAGGAGCTTTTAAATGCCAATAAAAGCCTTCAAAATGAGATAACAGAACGTAAAAAAATTGAGGACGATCTTAAGATAAAGGTTGAACTTCTGGACACAGCCACAGATTCAATTATTCTTCATGATGTGACTGGTAAACTGATTTACGCCAATGAGAAAGCTGCTAAAATGAGGGGTTACTCCAAGGAAGAGTTAATGAAACTCAATATTTATGATCTGAATGTTCCAGGTGAGTCCAAGTTCACAGGACAGTACATAGATGAGTTAATGGTTAAGGGTGAGTCAATATTTGAATCATCACAGTACCATAGGGATGGGACTGTGATACCAATTGAGGTAAACGCTAAAATGGTTGCCCATAATAAGGATCTGCTGATACTGAGCACAGCCCGTGACATTACAGATCGAAAGGAAAACGAGGCAAAACTCAGATGTTATCGGGAACACCTTGAAGATATGGTGGAAGAGAGAACAAAAACCCTGGAAAAAACGAATAAAATGTTACAAAATGAGGTGGATGCACACGAAAAAGCTGAAAAAGAGATCATGGCTTCATTAGAGGAAAAGGAAGTTCTTTTAAGAGAAATTCATCATCGTGTTAACAACAACATGCAGATCATCTCAAGCCTCCTTAACATACAGTCCAACTACACGGACGATCCAGAAACAAAGCACGTACTAAGGGACAGCAGAAACAGAATCCGCTCTATGGCGATGATCCATGAAAAACTTTACATATCAAATAAATTATCCAAAATAGACTTTTCTGGATACGTGAAGAGCATCACAAGCAACCTCTTGCAGAGCCCTGAGGTTAACCCGGATCTCATTAAAATCAATGTTGATGTGGATGATTTCTCAATTGGTATGGAAACTGCGGTTCCCATGGGCTTGATAATCAATGAACTTGTTACAAACTCAATAGAACACGCATTTCCACAAGGAGAGGGCAATATAAATTTAAATCTGCACAAAAACGGTGAAACCTTCATTCTCACTGTAAGAGATAATGGTTTGGGATTACCAGAAGGTTTGGATCCTAAAAAGGTTAAGACTCTGGGACTTAGTCTTGTGAACAGTCTTGTTGAACAGCTCAATGGAAGTATGGAAGTTGAAGTGGAGAATGGGACAACATTTAAAATAAGCTTCAAGGAACTTAAATATGCAAAAAGGGCGGAAATTTAGATTTTTTTATATTTTTTGATTAGGTAATCTGTCTGAAGCTGTGACTCCATTTCATTTTCATCATGATTTTTTAGTGATTCCTTCTATATATTTCAAATTTTATGTAAATTCTTTTAAACCTTGAGAACATATAAAACATATAAAAAGTTTGAAGAATAAGAATAAATAAGATTCGATGAATTCAATTGAATTAGAAAATTAGAATATCATATCTAGGATATCATGTATAGGTTACATTTTATCGAAATTAAATCATTAAAGTGGGTTTAACATGAAAAATAAGATTTTAATCATCGCTCTTCTGGTTCTGGTTGTGGGTTTAAGTGGGTGTGTAAATTCCGATGCATCTAAGATCAATGGACTTGCACCGTCAATAAACAGCCACCTTAAAACTGGAGACACAGCATACAACCAGGCAGTTTACCATGCAAACAGATTCCAGTTTGATGAAGCACTTGAAGATTGTAGTAATGCTACAAATGAGTTTAATGCTGCTAAATCTTCAGCTGATCAGGCTTTAACCTATGCGAAGGATTCAAATGATAACGTGTTTGTGACCTACATCGGCTACCTTGTAAGTGAGATCGATGCCAAGCTGAATGCAACTTCAGAACTTCAACTTGCAATACCCTACATGCAGCAGAATGATACAACTAATGCAAATTTACACAGGGACCTTGCAAACAGTTATATGGATCAGGCAGTAGATTACAAGGCAAAAAAAGATGCAATAGCATCACAAAACCCTTCAAAATTTAAATAGATAAAACTTGATGGATATATAAAACTATTCTCTTTTTTTTATGAGTTTTAGTGAATCAAGTACACATATCCATGCAAAAATTAAGTTAAATAATTATATTCACGAGGTTTAATGAATGAAAAGAACATGTTTAAAATGTAAAGGAAAAGGCTACAAAATTACAGATTACAGGGAATGTGAAACCTGCCATGGAACAGGAGTTAAAGGTGAGGTGAACCTTAAGGATCATTTCAAAGGACTATCCAACAACGCAGTTAAACACTTCCAGCTGGATGAGGACGAAGAAGTCCCATGCAGTACTTGTAAGGGCAAAGGAGAAATAGAAATCCATGAAACATGCCCAGAATGTGGAGGTAAAGGTGAAATGAATGTATGCAAAAAATGCGGAAGGGAAATAGATTCTGGAGACTACTGCCCTGACTGTGAAACAAAAACTCCAGTTTACATACTGAGCCCAGCATGCGACATAGACGACCTTGAAGTGGGTTCAAACTACAAAGGTAAGATCACAAGGGTGGAAAATTACGGGGTATTTGTTAGCCTCAGTAAAAAAACCTACGGACTTTTAAGAATGAGATCACCACCCTTCAGTGTAGGGGAAGAAATATTCGTTAAGATCATCGAGATAAAACGTAAAAAAGGAGAAGTTGACCTTACAACCTCAAAGTTCGAGGGTGGATACGAACTTGTCAAGTTCAAAAAGAACGTTGCAAGAACCAGAATAGGTGATATAACCAAAAAATCCATGGGAAAAACTGTTAGGCTCAACGGAGAAATAGTGCAGATACAGCAGACCTCAGGCCCAACCATATTCACGGTTTCAGATGAAACATCAGTAACATGGGCTGCAGCCTTTAACGAACCTGGTGTAAGGGTTTACCCCGAGCTGGTTACAGGGGACATCGTTGAGATCATGGGGGAAGTCTCACTCCACGGTGGAAAGATCCAGATAGAATCCGAGTCCATAGAGAAGATTCAGGGCAAGGAAGAGGCTGAAATGCGAAAACTCATAAACGATGCCCTTGATGAGCGTGCAGAGCCAGAACCAACTGAATTCCTTATAGAGAGTCCAACACTTGAGAAGTTAAGGCCAAAGATGATGGAAGCTGCAAAGGCAATACGACGTGCTGTCCTCGATGGAAGATCCATACTTGTAAGGCACCATGCAGATGCAGATGGAATATGTGCAGGTGTAGCCATTGAAAAGGCAGTTGTACCAATACTCAAGGAGGCCAACAACGACAGCGACGCAGAATGGCATTTCTTCAAAAGAGCACCAAGCAAAGCACCTTTCTATGAAATAGAAGATGTTGTTAAGGATCTATCTTTTTCACTTGAGGACATGGAGAGGCACGGTCAGAAACTTCCACTTCTGGTTTTACTGGATAATGGATCAACTGAGGAAGACATACTGGCCATTATGCAGGTTAAGATATACGGTATCGAGGTCGTGGTTATAGACCACCACTTCCCAGGTGAGGTAACTGATGGAAGGGTTGCAGTGGATGACTACGTGGACACCCATGTAAACCCGTATCTGGTTGGTGGAGACTCCCAGATAACAGCAGGTGCCCTTGCAGTTGAGGTTGCAAAGATGATAAACCCTGATGTCAAGGACAGACTCATACACTTCCCAGGTATAGCAGCAGTGGGTGACCATGCCAGATCAGAAGAAGCTGAGGCCTACATAAAACTTGCAGAAGAGAAGGGTTACAACAGGGATGATCTTGACAAGGTTGCAACATGTATAGACTTTGAAGCGTTTTATCTGAGATTCATGAATGGTAGGGGAATAATGGACACAATTCTTGGTATTGGAAATAGAGATAAACATGCAAAACTCATTGAAGCACTTTACAATGAATCTGAAAAGAGGGTTAAAAACCAGCTTAGAGCAGCCCTTCCCAACCTTAAAACCCAGAAATTACCAAATGGCGTGATATTCAACGTGTTAGATGTTGAAAAATTCGCTTTTAAATTCACATATCCAGCACCAGGTAAAACAACAGGTTATGTGCATGATACAATGGTTAAAAAATATGGTGAAGAAAAACCAATAGTAACCCTTTCTTACGGTCCTGATTTTGGAGTGATAAGGGCTACGGATGCTGTAAATCAAATGTTTGGATTCAATTTAAACACCATAATCACAAAACTTGATGGAGAAATTCCAGAAGCAGGAATAGACGGTGGAGGACATGAATGTGCAGGATCTCTTAAATATGTAGAGGGATTATCTAAAAAGGTTCTGGGGGCATTTGCGGAAGAAATTGCAATGCTTGGGAAATGATTACTTTTAAGAGGGACTATCTAAAAAAAGACAAAAATATTTGAAATATGCCTTTAGATTTTTGGTCTCACTTAATCCTCTGACACAGTTTCTAAAAATTTTTCAACTATTTTTCTATGTTTTTCTTCACTTCCACGAATTTTTTCTTCTAATAATTCACGATTAATAGCAATGGCATAGAGATCAGCTAAACGTTCTACTAAATCCAAATCTTTTTTAGTATAATCATGGTCTGCGTTAGCTAAAGCAATTTGCCCTACTAATTTGTCTTCTATCATCGCAGGGGCGGATACAAAATTGTTAATTGCGATATGGTCCTCAGGAGTTCCAGTTGATCTTGGATCCCAAGCAGGATCATTGGTGAAGATTGACTCTTTATTATTCAACACCCAACCCCACAATCCCTTAAATTTCTTAAAAACTGTTTTCTTATTTTTTTTCTTTAATTCTTTCCGGAAATCTCGTTTGAGGGTAGGAACCATTAGATAACCTGTTTTAGGATTTATATATCCAACAAAACCGTATTGGCTGCAGGTTAGATCTTTGGCATGTTCTAAAACAAGATATGAAATATCATCAATTGAGGCTTGAGACAGGAGATTTCTTGATAATTTAGCCAAAGCATTGTTAATTGAAACTTCCCATGACAAGGCGGTTTCCATCTTTTTACGTTCAGTGATGTCACGTGCTGAAGTTAAAACAATTTTTACATCACCTTTCTCATCAAATTCTGGCACTAACAATGCATCTATCCATATACCCTTCGGGAGTTCGAATTCAATGTGGTTATTTTTTTTTGTTTTGAATACTTTGTCAATAGCTTTCTCCCACAATTTCACTAAATCCTTTGGAAACCCCATTTCCTTAAGTGTTTTACCTATAAAGTCCTCAGGCAGAATACCTATAAACTTTTCAACAATGGGGTTCACATAAAGATGTCTATGCTCCCTATCATGGCGCATGATAAGGTCAATTGAATCATCAGATAAAGCCCTGAAACTTTCTTCGCTATGTTTTAAGGCATTTTCCATTTTTTTACGTTCAGTCATATCAATAAAACTTTCAAGGAGGCATTCACGTCCTACTAATTTTATTGGAATCACAGTTTTTAATATGGGTATTTTATTACCTTTAACATCTAAAAGGACACGTTCAGAATTATCTACAACTTGATCAAGGTCACTGATGGGGCATTTACCTTCGTCAGCAGGGCATATGTATCTGTGACATATATTCCCCATAATTTTTTCCTTTGAAACACCTATGAGGTCGGCGGCTACTTGATTAACATCAAGTATTTCATGGGTTTTCTCATCAACTACAATAATTCCTGTGTGGACTGAAGAAAAAATAGTTCTTTGATATTTTTCACTATGTTTTAAGGTTTCTTCCATCTTTTTACGTTCAGTGATGTCTCTAATAATTGCAGTAGGATTTTCGTTTTCTCCCACTCTTGTTGATGAAATTGAAAGCTCTATAGGAATTTTCATCCCGTCTTTTCTTAGTCCTTCAAGTTCTACAGTTTTTTCTATAACAATACTTGCACCAGTTTTCCTATATTCATCAAATCCTTTTTCTTTTTCTTTTTCTTTTTTATAGCTTTTTGGAACAATTGTCATTAAGCTTTTTCCCAGTATTTCTTTTTCATTATAACCAAATAATCTCTCTGCTGCAGGATTCCACATAGTGATCCTCATTTGCATGTCAACAGATATCACAGCATCAACACAACTATTGACAAGTCCACGATACTTATTTTCACTTTCCCTTAATCTTTCCTCTGCATGCTTACGTTCAGTGATATCTCGTGCAGTAATTATAACAAACTTTACATCACCTTTTTCATCAAATTCAGGTACTAAAAACGCATCTATCCAAATACCTTTAGGAAGTTTTAATTCAACACGATCATCGGTTTTGGTTTCAAAAACTTTATAAACAGTCTCTTTATACAGATTAACTAAATCATCAGATAAACCAAGTTGTACAAACTTTTTGCCAATAAAATCCTCTGGAGGAATACCACTTAGCTTTTCAATTGTTGGATTCACATAAAGAGTTCTGCAGTCTCGATCAAAAAGCAGGATAATATCAAAGGAAGTCTCAACTAACGTTTTAAAACTTTTTTCAATATCAGTTAAAGCTTTTTCTATTTGTATAAGCGCGTCACTATCTCTCACAGTACCTTGGAAAACACTTTTTGGACCATAATTTTTAAGTTCAGTGACAACTATTTCAACAGGTATAATCTTCCCCTTTTTAGTATGTAAATTAACTTCAAAAATAGGAAATTTTTTAGCTTCAATTATCTTTTTTATTCCTTCACTCAAGATTTCAGCTGATTCAGGGTATATATCTTTCAATTTCATGGATAAAAGCTCTTTTTTAGAATATCCTGAGAGTTGAATTAGTCTTTTATTTACATCCAAAATCTTCATATCTTCAGAGAAGATGTTCATTGGAACTTTAGAATTATTAATAGGAAACTTATATCTTCCTTCAGATTCTTTAAAAACCTCATTTAAATGCATTTTTTCATTGAAATTATCATCTTCTACAAAGATGTCTTCTGATTTCTTAGATTCATCTACATCTTGACGTTTTTTCTTTTTTTTATACTGCATAATAACAAAACCAAAATCATGGCTGCTAACACTATTATTTTGAAAAAGTATATAACTTATTTTTTAATAATGAAAATTATTATATGTAAATAGAAATCCAAATATTATTTATTTTTGATTATGATATTAATCAGATTCTAGTCATATTATTAATTGTTCAATGTATATATATCTAACAAATTTAAGTAAGGATACTGAATTTAGTAATAGTGTATCTTGAATTTTGAGATTAATTTTTTTTATCAGTTATTTATTTAAAGTTTAGATTAGGAAAAACATATTTTAAGGTATAATTTTACTGTTTAAGCAGATACTATCGGTTATAAATACTTTAAATGCATTGTTATAAAAAAGTCTTATCTAATTAATAATTTTTGAATCATCCTTTTTTTAGGGGGCTTTTTTTGAGAATTATATTCTGAGATGTTTTAGAATTTTTATTATCAAATCTATTATTTACGAAGTTCATTCACTTTTAAAGTCAATTAAAATAAGATCATGCCAAAAAAACTAAAAAACTAATGGGATATTATTAACTCATTTATCATTAAAAAAAATAATGGGGGGAACATGTTAAACTGAGTTAATATCCCATTAGCGTTTGTATGTGTTTGTCAGTTCTTTATTGACTTTTACTACGTCTGGAGGTAGTTCTTTGAGAGTTTCTGGAACTTCTGTTAGTGCATCTGCTTTTGCTTGGTCGTCGATTATTGCACCGGCTGGTACATATTTACCATCGGCTATATTTACGTTATTTGTCACCACTGCATTGTGTAGTATCACACAATTTTTACCTATATTTGCTTTGAATATCACTGCACCAAAGCCAATAAAACTTTTGTCGTCAATAAAGACAGGACCGTGAATTATACTGCCATGTGCCATTGAAACTTCTTTTCCAACGTAGACAGAATAGTTTTTACCTCCAACAGTTACTCGGGGGTCTTTAAGACCATGTATAATCACACCATCTTGGATGTTTGAACTATCACCAATATAAATAGGTGATCCCTCATCACCACGCACTGATGCAAATGGACCAATGAAAACATTACTTCCAATAGTCACGTCTCCGATTACTCTGGCTGAAGGATCCACAAATGAAGTGGCACTGATTTGTGGAGACGTAATTTGTGAATTCCATGATGTTATTGGGCTTGTAGAAATGTTTGGGGTTTTAGAAAGCCCATATAAAGATGTGGCCAATACAATGATGGCCAGACAAACTGAAATTAAGATAAGGTATTTGTTATTCATTTTGTTAACCTCTGTTTAATTGTATGCTATAAATAGTACATAGACTAAAAAATTATATAGACAAACTAATAAACAGTTTAAACGTTCATTAAAGAATATTCTATTGGATTATAGACAAACTAATAAACAGTTTAAACGTTCATTAAAGAATATTCTATTTTTCATGCTTTTGTTTCTGATTTTTCAGTTGTTTCAGTTGTTTGTACTGTTTCTTCTTTAGATTCAGTTTTTATTTCCTCTTTTTTCTCTATTACCTCTGCGTCTTTTGGTTCTTCTTTTATTTTAAACTCTGACTCACGTTGAGTTCTTTTAAACTCTCCCAATGCTTTACCCATTCCTTTTGCAAGTTCTGGAAGTTTCTTTGAACCAAAAAGGAGCAGGATCACAAAAAGGATTATTAAAAGTTCTGGCATTCCAAGTCCACCAATCATTTTTTCACCTCCTTAACCAACGGATGCATCATTTGTAACCTCCATTTTCTTATCTCTGTGCATGTATTTAATCAAAAGAACACTTATTTCAAAGAGAATGATCATTGGTAATGTGACAATAAGCTGAGTAAATGGTGTGGGGTCAGGTGTTAAAATTCCTGCAATAATCAAAATACCGACGTAAGCTCCTTTCCTGTTACCTGTAAGAGTATCAGAATCAATTAGATCAAGTGATGCAAGAGCACAACAAACAAGGGGTAATTCAAAGAGTAGCCCAAATACCAAAATCATTAGGAGTATAAATGATATGATATCTCCTAAACTTAAAAGAGGTATAACACCTGAGGATGTTGCATAACCAATAAGGAATTTAAGTGTTACTACAAGCACAATTTTGTAAGTAAATATAGCTCCAATTCCAAAAAGTATCAATGCGGGAGGTATTGTTTTTATTAAAAAAGAATTCTCAGAACCTTTAAGAGCGGGTTTTAAGAATTTCATAGTTTCATAGATGATATATGGGAGAGCAATTACAAATGCAACAAGCATACATACTTCTATTTGTGCCCATATGGCTTCTAATGGACCTATTACAATTAAACGCATTCCTTCAGGTAGTAAATCATTCTGAATTCTAATAAGAATTTGATTGGCAAATGGGAACGTAACAGCAGATATTGCAATAATTACAATAGCAATTCTTATTAATCTACTTCTCAGTTCGTCGAAATGCGCAATCAGTGGTTCTTCCATATTTCATCACCCTCATTTAGGAAGTTAGTTGTAATCAAATTCACAGTTTTTTCCATACTTTTCATAATTTTTTCTGAAAGTTCTAATGATTCTTCAATTTTTTGGATTTTAACGCCAATAATACATATTTTATCCAATAGATTGTCTGAATAGATAGATTCTATCATTGAAAATATATCTAACAGATTTAAATCATGTCCAGAAAAATAATATCTTTCATTTGCTTTCATTATTTCAGATGCCTTCATTAAAATGATTCTTTCAATTTCATGATTGGATCTAACAGCGTCCACCACAATTATTTTGTCATATTTTTCAATTAGGCTGAATAGGATTGCCCCACAGGCTCCAGCATCTATTACATCCACATAATTTGGAAGATTCATCATTTTAAGTCTCTGGATTATTCTTATTCCTACTCCATCATCTCCAAGCAATAAATTTCCAAAGCCAACTACACAGATCATTTTTCCACCAAAAATAAATCAAAGGTGGCGTTTTTTAGTGCCATCTGGGTTTTTAATTTCTATCATGTGAGAGGAACATGAACAACATGGATCAAATCCTCTTATGCTTCGGCTTGCATCTCCTAAAAGCAGTTTTTCGTCTTCTGTTGGTTCACGCCCTAGTAATTCTATTGTTTCAGGTCTTATCTCCACGAGATCATCTGCAACAGCTTCTTCCATAGCTCCAGTGTTTGCTGTAGTCGGTACCATACAGTCATATGATGCAGTTTTTAAATCAGATCCTACTTTTATGCTGTGTATCAATGTTCCACGAGGTGCTTCAACTATACCCATACCAGTTCCGGCTTTCTCGTTTGGAGGTGAGTAACTATCTACTTGGGCTATGTTTGACCAACCGCCATTTAAAATTCTGTCAATCATTATCACGGTTTCTATAAGCCGGGTTATATGTCTGTTCCTGGTTGATGGGGATAATATATCGTTTGCACCAACACCCCAATTACTTGCAATGCTATCTACAGTTGATTTTACAACGCTGTCACCAGCCTTATATGCTACTGCGAGTCTTGCAAGAGGTCCTACTTCACATACATAGTTTACGCCGTTGTGGGTGTAATATGGTCTTTTAGTGTAACTGTAGTTTGTTGGAAGATTTATAACGCTTCCGTAGGGTGTTATGATTTCTTCTTTCACATTCGCTGGGTTAAATGGAACTATAGTAGCTGAATTGAAGTCAGTTGGATTTGAAGGATTTCTGATTACAACTCCTCCTGATGATCCAAAGTATGAAAATGATCCAGAAACACCACTATAGAAAGGAACACCAGAACTCAAGTAGTTACTAGGTCTTATACCAAAGTCGTTTGGTAGGTTCAATAGTGCACCTTTTAATGCACCTAAAAGGGAAGTTGCATAACTTTGTATTTCTTGCATTCGTGCTCTGATCTGTCCAATTTCTGTACTGTTTGGAACTTTAGTCTGTCCTCCAGGAATACATGATGCAGGATGAACAGGTTTTCCTCCAAATACTGCTACACAAGCCTGTGCTTTATTGTGGGCACTAATTATGTTAGGAAGTTCTTGATCTATTATACTCTGTGGTAGAATGTCCTTTCCAGCTAGTACAAAAAAGTGCAGTAGATGACTGTTTACTGTATGCACTGCAAGCATGAATCTTCGCACTGCTTTTGCATTGTTAACTATATTGGTGCCATAAGCAGCCTCAACTGCACATGTACTCGCCATGTTTTGAGGCACTGGGCAAACACCGCATATTCTTGGAACTAGCTTTGTAACAGTGTCTGGCTGTTCTCCAACTGCAAATTTTTCAAATCCTCTAAATTCTGTGACACAGAATTTTGGATATCTTGCAGCATTATCTGTTGGTAAATTTATAGTTCCGTCATTTGGTGTTAGAAGATTTTTTACTTTTAATTTTCCAGCTTCGTCCAAGTAGGTTTCTAGTTCAAGTTTTCCATCGCCTTCAATTCTTGTTACGGGTTTTATTTCAACTGCCATTTAAATCACCTACTTGCCTATCATTCCTGTTTTATTTAGTGTTGTATTTGTGGTTGCGTTTGTTGTATTTCCACTAGGGGTTTGTTTTCCAGCCCCATATTGATTTCTCATTTGTACTTGACCTTTAACATAATATGGTGTTACGGGATACTGGTCTCTGTAACATCCTATACAAATATCATCAACCAGTGTACATGGTGCTTTTCCACCAGTGCTTCTTGTAGCTCCACATTGCCATGGACTATCGTGACCCTGACATCCGAGATGTTTTTTACATCCGGGCTGGCCTAGTTCACTTGCTTGAGGGCCTTTAGGATCATAGATACATGGATCACATACTCTTCCAGGTTTTATTGCTTCGCCTATTGCACCACCTGTTACCATGTACCAGATTTGTTCTGGTTGAGGTGGACATCCTCTGATGTAGGCGTCTACTGAAATTACTTTGTTTATGGGATAAAGATCTAAAAGACCCTTTCTTGAATTCAAACCAGGGACTCCGCCGTATGATGCACAGTCTCCTAATGCAACAACCTTAGTTGAAATCGATCTGGCGTGATCCAGAAGTTCTGAAGACTCAACTGTGGGGCCTGCAATACCCTCAATTATACAAATATCAAGGGAGCTAATATTCTCAAATGATTCAGCTAGAACATCTACTAGAAGTGGTGCATATTTTATATCTATTGTTGGTAGTATGTCGGCAGTAGTTGGGTTTGAAGAGCTAATGTACCTCATATCCATCCCAAATTCTGTTAAGGAAACCTGACATCCTGCACAAGTTCCAAGCTGGACTATTCCTACCTTTGGAGAAGCTGCAAAGACTTCTTCCATGGTTGATTGTCCACCAAACAGTGTTGCCACGGTTCCTGCACCTACAGCTTTCAGGAATGTTCTCCTATCTATTGGATGATCCAATATTTTTTTAAATTCTTGTTTCATACAAAATCACCTATGTATTACTACCTATGTATTACTTTTTTCATGTCATATTATCCATTTTAAATTCATGTATTACTTCGTATTATCATTAATCCTCTTTTAATACTTTTCTATTTGAATTAATAGAAAAAACTTATATAATAGAACAAATTTGGGATCTTTGTATGATATTTTATTTTAATTTTATTATAAATGTATTAAATAAATTATACAATATTTTTTAAAGATATATTTTAAAATAAACACAGAAATTGTAGTATTATAGTATCATAACAATTATAAATCGAACTTTTAAAAATAAACTGAAAACAAAAGAAATAAAAAAGTATCAAAAAAGAGTTTATCTATAAATATGAAATTAAAATGGTTTACTGCATTTTTTTCTATTTAAAAATAATTTGATGTGATTGGCAAGAGTTAATAAGATTAATTCTTTTGAATTTCCTTATAAAAGTCACATAAATCAGCTATAGGACATTCCTCATGTTTTGGCCCAATTGGCCTGCAGATATCCTGCCCAAAACGCACAAATTTCTCATTTAAATCAAGCCAGTAACATTCAGGAACAATTTTTGCAAGCTCAAATTCTGTTTCATCAGGATTTTTGGTATTAACAAGCCCTAAACGATTTGAAATTCGATGAACATGCACATCCACAGGAATAGCATTCTTTCTAAATCCATAAACTATAACGCAGTTTGCAGTTTTCCTTCCAACTCCTGGAAGACCTAATAATTCATTTATATCACAGGGAACAACATCATCATAGTCTTCATGAATAATTCTTGAAATTTCCTTAACTCGCTTTGCTTTAACTCTAAAAAAACCTGCTTTTTTAATTAATTTTTCAATTTCCTCAGTTGGAGCATTTGCAATTTCTTCAGGTGTTTTATAAACAGAAAAAAGGGTAGCTGCAGCTTCTTCAGTGTTTTCATCACGTGTTCTTTGGGATAAAATTGTTGTAATCAACACTCTAAATGGATTTGGATTTTTTGCAGGTTCAACAACATATTTTTCAAGTCTTCCCATGATATCTTTGATCTTCTTTTGAATTTTATTCACCTTCTTTCCATTTTTTGTGTATTGAAGGACAAACAGTGTAATAACTACAAAAATTGCATTTCCAATTATTTGCATCTCCAACAGAAACGGGTTCTCTTTTTCCTGCCCAATATTCAAGTGCCCATTTCATTCCACGTGAAAAAAACCGTTCGTCAAATCGGTATCTTTCTTTGTGAACTTCATGAAGTGTTTTTTGATGTATATAATTAATTTCAATAGTTTTTGATAGCGACGGTAACTCACTGGCCTTTTTAAGCATTTTATTAATTAAATTTCCCACTGAAAGAAGAGTTCCATATGTGTTCCATTGATTTTGGGGAATTTCAAGGCTTTTCATATATTCCTCGCTTAAAATTAGTTCATTGAAATCATTTTCTATTAAATCAACACCATATACTTGCCAGAAATCTCCCATTTCAGTCTTTTTATTAATCATGGAGTTAAGCCCATACCAGTAAATCATCCCCTGCATTTTATCACGAATTATCTGCTGAGCTGACGGTGGATTCAGACTTTTACGCGTTTTCATTTCTACTACTTGTGTTTTTTTAGCTTTAACCTGTTTATTATTATGAATTTCAATTTCTTCTATCTCTTTTACTTCATCAATGATTCCCATTATAAGTGCAGAATTAAATTTGGATACTATGGGAAGTTCACGGGTTAAACCTTCTTTTTTGTAAAGTTCCAACCCTACGAGAATATTGTGAACATTAGAATGAAGTTTATCGCCAGGGGTTTTGATATCAACAACGATTTCTTCTAAAACTTCAAGAAAACGGTCTTTATGGATTTCAGTGCCTTTTTCTTTTTCTGGCGTGGAAATTTCTCCATATTTTCGCCTTAAATCCACTGCCATTTCACACCAAAATTGGCTGGCAATGGTCGAGGGGCCTAAAATAATTGATGACATGTTTTCTTGTTAAATAAAATAAAAGTTTGGTAAAAATAAATTTTTATGAATTAATTTTCCATTAAATCTAAAAGAATGTTCAAACCTTCCTGAATTCCTTCTCCAGTTGTTGCAGTGGTTGGAATTACAGGAATATCAGGATTTATATGTGTTGATTCGATTTTTCCAGGTGATATGTCTTGTTTATTGCTGAATATTACATAAGGAACGTTGCTTGAATTTAAATTTTCTAATATTTTTATATCTGTGTTTGTAACACCTTCAGAGTTGTCTATAACTACGATTGCACCGTCTAACCCGTTTGAAAGGATTTCACGCATAAATTGGAATCTTTCTTGGCCAGGAGTGGCGAATATATGGAATCTTTGGCCGTTGATTATCGTGTTTCCATAATCAAGTGCTACTGTTGTTCCTTTACACTCAATTTTGGTAATTTTTTCTTTTTTTCGGTTTAAGAGATTTTCTATTGTGGTTGTTTTTCCAGAATCTGCTGATCCAAGAATGACAATTTTTGTTCCCTTTTTCTTTTGCACCATTTTTTCAACCTATATTGTATTTTACAGATATATCAACATTTTTTATGCAGTTAAACCTGATTAATTTTACATCCAAGTTCCTTCATGCCTTCTGGGAATTTTGGGAAAGATACATCGTAAACTGAAGCATTTTCTATTCTTAAGTTGCCAACTTTAAGTCCAACAAGTGAAAGAGCCATTACTAACCTGTGATCTCCATGGGATTTAACAATCCCGCCATTAGCTCCACCTTTAATTATGAGGCCGTCTTCTTTTTCTTTAACGTTGACTCCAATCTTTGAAAGTTCTAGAGCACAAGTGTGAATCCTGTCAGTTTCTTTAAATCGAGCATGTGCCACGTTTTTAATCGTTGTAACACCTTCAGCTATTGCTCCAAGTGCTGCAACTGTTGGTAGTAAGTCTGGTGCATTTTCCAGATTCACTTCAACACCATTAAGTTTCCCATGTCCACGTATTACTACTTCATCTTTTTTAAAGTTAACCTCAGCACCCATTTCTTTAACAATATCTAATATCTGTTTATCGCCTTGTTTTGAATCTTTAAAAAGATTTTTTATTTTTACATTTGATTTGAGTGCTGCTGCAGCCCCAATAATGTATGATGCTGAAGAATAATCTCCTTCAATAGTATAATCTCTGCTTTTGTAGGTTTGGGGTTCCACATGGAATGAATTATTTTTCCTATCATAATCCAGATTAACCCCAAACTTTTTCATAACATCTGTGGTCATATCAACATATGGTTTGGAAATAAAATCTCCTTTTACATTTATATCAACAGGATTTTCAGCATAAGGGGCAGCTATAAGTAGTGAAGAAATAAACTGAGAACTCACATTTCCAGGGATGCTGGTTTTACCACCTTTGAATCCTCCTTCAACAATTAAAGGTGCTTTACCATCATTTTTTGTTGAATGTGCATTCACTCCAAGATTCTGGAGTGAATCCAGAAGGTCCTGCATGGGCCTTTGCCTAAGGGAATCATCACCCGTGAACACTGTAAAACCAGGTGCAAGGGCAGAGACACTTGTCATTATGCGGAGGGTTGTGCCTGAATTTTTAACATCCAGAACATCCTCTGGTGTACTGGGACTGCAGCCAAAACCATGGATAAGACAGTCACCATCAGATTTTCTTTCAAATTCTGCTCCAAGTGCCCTACAGGCTTCGAGGGATGCTAGTGTGTCCTCTGAGTATAGTGCATCCCTGACAACGGACCTTCCATTTGCAAGGGAGGCCAGTATGAATGCCCGGTGACTGTAACTTTTTGATGGAGGGGCTTTAACAGTGCCCTCCACACTTTCTGTCCTTTGAACCGTGAGTTCCATGTTAATTTCATTCCTTGATAAGTGTTTTTTTACTATATTTAGATGTTTGACTCATCTGATTTAATCATCTGATTTAGGTTTGTCCGAACACTCAAATTTACATTTAAATAAACAGTTCACTGCAATTTAAATATTTGAATGAGTTCCCTTTTAATTTTTCACAATCTCAAGCACGATATCCAAGTTTTCGGACCGGATTATGTCCACCTTTTCACCGCTTTTTCCAATTATCTCCTTTCTAGGGGTCAGGTACTCCCATGTGAGTGTGACTCCCTCTACTGAGATTTCTCCGTCCCTGTCAAGGGTTTCTGCAATCTCATCAGCGTCATTTGAAGCTACGTACTGTACTATCTTCGGTGCATCACCTTTGAAGTGGGGTCCTACCTTGGACATAATCGGTGTGAGTTCAACAACCTTCTCCTGAACATCTGGTTTTCCCATTTCAACCTTCAAGTCCTTGATTCTCATGGTTCCCATTATATCTTCAGATAAACCATTTAAATCATCATATAATCCTTTATTTTCTGTGTAAACTGCTGTGAATTTTATTGGAGTGTTTAATGGCATTTTAGATGCAGATTTAAACCTTCTGATATCTCCTATGAGTTCAACAGTGGTTTCACCCAGATCCTCAGCTTCATCACTTATAAGATCCCCTTCAACTTCAGGCCAGGCAGTCTTGTGAATGCTCAGACCTTCTGGATTGAGGTACTGGTAAACTTCCTCTGTGAAGTGGGGTGTAAGGGGTGATAACAGTTTCAGGGTGGTTTCTATAACTGTTTTTAAACTGTACTGTGCAGCTTCCTTGGAATCAAGCATTTCAGGGTCATCGTTGTAGAGACGGTACTTAACAGCCTCTATGTACTCATCACAGAAGTCGTGCCATACAAAGGCCTGAATGCTGTTACGGGCCTCTGCAAAGTTGTAGGTCTCAATGGCATCTGTAATACTTTCAACAAGACGGTTCAAACGGGACAGTATCCAACGATCCATTGGTTTGAAGTTGCTTCTGATCCTCTCTTTGGACTCATCATCAATTTCAAAGTCCTTTATGTGCATGTTTATGAATCTGAATGCATTCCAGAACTTCCTGAGGAATTTGTAGCCGTGCTTCACATCCTTCCATGCGAATGGAACATCTGAACCTGGAACACTGTTTGCAGCCCACAGTCTCAGGGCATCTGCACCGTAGTCCTTAATAACTGTTTCAGGAGCAATAACATTACCCAATGATTTACTCATCTTGTGGCCGTCCTCACCGAACACCATACCGTTCACAACGATTCCTTCAAATGGTTTTTGTCCTGTAAGTGCCTTAGATCTTAATATGGTGTAGAAAGCCCATGTACGTATGATGTCATGTCCCTGTGGCCTCAGATCTGCTGGGAAATGTTTTTTAAAGTCTGGTGATGGCCAGCCTGCTATAACCAGTGGAGTTATTGAACTGTCCATCCAGGTGTCCAGAACATCCAGTTCACCTATAAATTCAGTGCAGCCGCACTCGCATGGCATAGATGGTTTGTCCAGGGCGGGGTCGACTGGAAGTTCCTCTTCCTTGGGCAGGTGAACCTTTCCACATTCCTTACAGTACCATACTGGTATCGGTGTTGCAAAGAGCCTCTGACGGGATATGCACCAGTCCCAGTCCATGGAACCTGTCCAGTTCAGGAGCCTGGTCTTCATGTGTTCAGGCATCCATGTCATTTCATCTGCAGCTTCGTATATCTCATCTGTTAACTTTTTAACTGCAACGAACCACTGCTTTTTAACCAGTATTTCTATTGGTGTTTTACACCTCCAGCAGAGTCCAACGTTCTGGTCAACCTTTTCCTGTTTGGTCAGGAATCCCTCGGATTTAAGGTCCTCTATGATGGCAGATTTACACTCTGGAATTGTGAATCCTGCATATTTACCTGCAACCTCATTCATAACTCCAGTTTCATCGATGGCTTCAATTATGTCAAGATCGTACCTGTTAACCCATGATACATCTGTTTTATCACCGAAGGTACATATCATAACTGCCCCAGTACCGTACTCTGGATCAACGTCCCTGTCGGTTATTATGCTGACTTCACGGTTGTAGAGGGGTAATCTTACCTTTTTTCCCTCAAGGTGCTTGTAACGTTCGTCTTCAGGATGTACAACAACTGCAACACATGCACAGAGGAGTTCAGGTCTTGTGGTTGCAATGAGTACGTTACCATCACCATCAACCTCTGGAAATTCCAGGTAGTTCAGTTTGGTTTCATTTTCATGGTACTCAACCTCTGCAAAGGCTATTGCTGTTTCGCAACGAGGGCACCAGTTTACAGGGTGCACCGCCCTGTATATAAGTCCTTTTTCATAGAGTTTCAGGAATGAAAGCTGGGTTTTCCTCCTGTACCCTGGGGTCATGGTCACGAATTCCCTTGACCAGTCCTGTGAAAATCCCAGTGACTGCATCTGTGTTTTCATCTTCTCTATGTTGTCGTGGGTGAGTTCTATGCACATCTCACGGAATTCATCCCTTGGAACATCATTTTTACGGATGTTATGGGTTTCTTCAACCTTAACCTCTGTTGGAAGTCCGTGACAGTCCCATCCCTGTGGAAATAGCACGTCAAAGCCGTTCATTCTTTTGTAACGTGCTATCATGTCTATGTAAACCCAGTTGAGAACGTGGCCCATGTGTATGGATCCTGTTGGGTATGGTGGTGGTGTGTCGATGATGTAACGTGGGCGTGTACCGTCACCTATGAACTTGTGTGCATCATCATTGCCCCACTTCACCTGCCAGTCCTTTTCTTTTTGGTGATCGTAGTCTTTTGGAATGTTGTCTTCTGTCATTTCACTTCTCCTGTTAATTCTGGTTAATAAATCTTCTTTGTAAGTTGTTTATCATACGTAAATTTAATTATAAGTTTCAGAATTAGATAAACTAATATACTTGAATACATATGGATAATTAACTGATATTAAGTAACTGATATCATTTAATTGTTACTTCCAGAACCTATAATTTGTGGTGATAAAACAATGGAAATTCTGTGGTTTTATATAGCAGTTGTCCTTGCAGTAAGTGATGAGGTCCACAGTAAAATAATGTGGAACGTGCTCTTCGACTTTTACATATTACTTGCAGGTCTGATAAAAGGTTTTGTTGCTTCAAATATAAGATTATGGGTGGTTCATGAATCTATGGAGGCCATGTTCCATTTCGTGGTCCTTTCACTGGTTTTCTGGTCATTTGAGATTGGAATACTGGCTGCAGCCATTCACATGGTTATAGATCTGTACCACGAACTTTCAGGGCTTAAGTTAAAGCCACTTTACCACAGATCACTTCACTTCGTGATTGAATCATTCTTCTTCATCCTGGTGTTCTCTGCAGGGGTACCTGCATAAACACCTGCTAAATAACCTTCAACAATATAACTTTTTTCAAAAACTTTTTTTTAAAGGATTTTTAACAGATTTTCTGACATTATTTTTAACCCTACCTTCAAACACTTATCATTTGGGATCATTTTTTATAATATCAAAATAGATATTCAAAGTAGTTAATCAAACTAAATTAAGGAAAATACCATTTTTATCAATTTAATTTTCAACTGAAGTAGGAGTATAATAAATGCCAGTTATAAACTTTAGCTACAAGGATATTGACGAAGCTTTAGGCCAAAAAATTCCAAAAAATGAACTAATAGATATGCTTCCAATGATAGGAAGTGATATTGAGGATTACGATGACGAAAATTTGAAGGTTGAGTTTTTCCCAAACAGACCTGACCACTACAGTGTGGAGGGAATAACCAGAACCCTCAAGGGGATGCTTGGTATTGAAGAAGGAATGCCCATCTATGAAACATCTCCATCAGGCACCACCATGACAGTGGACCCTGAACTTAAGGTTATAAGGCCTTACACTTCCTGCTGCATAGTTGAGGGCGTCAACATAGATGATGAAAAGCTGGTTCAGCTCATGGACTTCCAGGAGGACCTGCACTGGGTTATTGGAAGGGACAGGAAGAAGGTCGCCATCGGAATCCACAACCTGGACGTTTTAAAACCCCCATTCTCATACATGGCCGCAGATCCAGATTCAGAATCATTCCTAGCCCTTGAAATGACGGAACCCCAGTCGCTACGCCAGATACTTGAAAACCACAAAAAGGGAAGGAAGTACGCACACCTCATTGAAAAATTCGATAAATATCCTCTTATAAAAGATTCTGAGGGAAATATACTTTCAATGCCCCCTATAATAAATGGAGACCTCACAAAACTTTCAACCGAAACCCGAAACGTTTTCATAGATGTGACGGGTACGGATGAACGTGCAGTGAACCACGCACTCAACATCATTGCAACCTCCTTTGCAGAGGCGGGTGGCAAGATAAAAACTGTGAAGGTAATATATGGGGATAGGGAAGTTGAAACACCTGATTTAACTCCAAAGGAGTTCTATGTGAGTGTTAAAAATGCTCAGAAACGTATAGGTGAGAAACTCACAGCACCTGAAGTTGTAAGAATGCTTAAACGTGTCAGACTGCATGCAGAGGCAGAATCAGATGACAAGATCAGGGTTCTTGTACCGGCCTACAGGATAGACGTGCTCCATGAGGTTGACCTTATTGAGAACATTGCAATAGGCTATGGATTCAGGGATATCGGCTCTGAACTTCCAGACATTGCAACCATAGCCTACGAGGATAAAACAAGGTTCTTTGAAAACAGGATCAGGGAGGTCATGACTGGAATGGGCTTCAATGAGGTTATGAGTTTAATGCTCACCAACGAGGAGCACCACTACTATGATATGAGACTTCCAGAGGATGACAGAGTTATGGTGGCCCAGCCAATCTCTCAGGACAGGACCATGATAAGAAAAAGTCTCCTGAATGGTTTAATGGAATTTCTGGAGGACAATAAGCACGAAGAACTTCCACAGAAGATATTTGAGGTGGGGGATGTTGTTTACATGGATGGGGAAACTGAAACCCATACAAAAATAGTCAAAAAACTTGCAGGAGCTGTTGTGCACTCAACTGCAAATTTCACTGAGATAAAATCCATCACAGATGCAATGATCCAGAATCTCGGTCTTAAAATGGAGATAGAACCTCTGGAACATCCCTCATTCATAGGTGGAAGATGTGCAGGTATCAAGGGAATAAAAGAAACGTCCAATGATTCAGAATCAGGGAAACAGGAGGTTCAGATCATGGGATTCTTTGGGGAACTCCACCCAGAGGTTATAACCAACTTTGAGATGGAATATCCAGTTGTTGCATTTGAAGTTGAATTTAAGGGAATATGAATGGCTTAAAAAAAACGTTTTGAATCCCTTATATTTTTTTATATTTTTATTAAAAACTTGCAGTTCAACCTTCAAATCCTTTTTTTATTATAAAATAATTTTCTTTTAATATTATTATTTAAAAAAAATTATTATTTAAATAATTTTAATTTTTAAACTTTGCAGATTTATGAAACCATTTGTAAAAAACTAAAAAATTTATTTTTAAGGTTTATTTAAATAGTTAAAGATTTTTGAAAAGAATATTTATTTGAAGAATAAAAGGCCATTGAAATAAAAATTTGACTTTTAAATCATAGTTTTTAAATCAACTTGGGGGGGGGCTTTTCTATATATCATTCCCCAAGAACTGTAACATCCACCCTTCTCTGCCGGGGCCCGTCCAGTTCCAAAAAGAATATACTCTGCCAGGTCCCAAGTCCCATTGAACCACCTTCAATGGGAATGTTTTCACTGCTTCCAATTAAAAATGCCTTTATATGTGAATCTGCATTGTTATCTATACGGTTGTGTTTGTAATTCCCACCTGGAACGAGAAAATTCAGAGCATCCACAAAATCATCAACGAGTCCAGATTCATTCTCATTGATAACCACCCCTGAAGTGGAGTGACGTGTAAAAATACTTACGATACCATTTTTTATTCCACTTTTATCCACAGCATCCTTAACCTGGGAGGTTATGTCCATCACTTCAACCCTTTCATGGGTCTCAACATCTAAAATTTCCCTTTTTATCATATTTCCTTCTCCCACTAATTGAATGTGATACTGGGATTTTGAATCTTAGAGTCGGAATTGGGATTCAATGTCCTCTTCAACCATCATTCTCTCGCAGTGGTAACACCTCAAGGTTACAGGTTCCTTTTCCATAACGTAAAACTGGGTTTTCACAGGTTCGTTGGCATTTGTAATACAGTTAGGGTTAGGACACTTCAGAATACCTTTAACCTTGTTTGTAAGTTCTACTTTACCTTTTTCAGCGATTTCATAGTCTCTGACTATATTTATCGTTGCCTGAGGTGCGATCAATGCTATTTTATCAACTTCCTTTGATTTTAACTCTCTACCCTCTATCTTAACAATGTCCTTCTTCTCCATCTGGGAAGATTTCACGTTCATTGCAATGGTAACTGCAGCTTCCCCATTGGGTAGATCTAATATTTTAAGAACATTTAAAGCCCTGTTAGCTGTTATATGATCAATAACTGTCCCGTTTCTTATTGGTTTGACCTTGAGTTCCTTTGGAGTTTTCATCAAATCCTACCTACATTGTATCTTTAATTTCAACCATGGCCTAATGAAGTATTCCATCTAAACTGGTTTCAGGTTACTTCAAGCACATGAACATGATGTTTGTACTATTGGTTATGTTTTTACTAATAGTACAGTGCATGGTGCTGAGTGAACAACCTTTTCAGTCACACTTCCAAGTAAGTGTTTGTCGATCTTGCTTTTACCAGTTCCAACAACTATTATATCCACATCTTCCTTTTCTGCAGTTTTTATTATCTCATTTGCAGGATCCCCTTCCACTATGATACCTTTGAAGGTGGTCTTTGGGGTTTTTAACATTGCTTCCATTTTTTTTATAACTTCATTTCCCCTTTCATTCAGTTCCCTTCTCATCATTTCTTTTACCTTTGATGGTGTGAGAAATGGAACCGAAGTGTCAACAACATATATACCTATCAACTCACATTTTCTGTCGTCAACAAGTTCCAATGCATGTTTGGAGATCTCTTCAAGGTAATCTCCCATGTTTGCAACTAAAATTTTTTCGTACATGGTATCACATCGTTATAGATAATCTCGTTATTATATAGATTAGGTAAACTACTATTAAAATTAATCCACCCCACCTTGAGAGCTTTTTGTTTTTGATTGTTAGTAGAAGCAGTAAAGCTGTTACAAATATCATGTAAGGAGCGTCAAATGTAACTGAAAGCTTTTCAATGGGTATTGCAACGAATAAAGATGGTATACCTATACCTATAAGAATGTTGAAAATGTTACTTCCAAGTATGGTACCCATTGAAAGGCCGTGAAGCTTTTTCAGTGCAGCTGATAATGTAACAACGAGTTCTGGAATACTGGTACCAATTGCAAGTGCAAAGAGGCCGATTATCATTTCAGGTATGTTTGCCATGTGTGCAATTTCAACCCCTGCCCAGACCATAATACGACATCCTATTATGAGTCCTGCAAGACCTGCAATAATTAAAATAATTGTTTTTTTCTTATTGAATGGTTTTGAATCTTTATCTTCAACTTCCTTCACATCAGAGGATTCCTCTGTTTTTGCACGTTTTTCTTTTTCTGTGTTGTCCTTCTTCTGAGCTTTCAGAAGTGTCCACAGATAGATTAAATATGCAATTACCAGAACGATTCCTGCCACTCTTGTTATCTCAGTGTCTATCAACATGAAGAACATCAATATCAAACCAGTGAACAAGGCCATTAATCCATCTCGTTTGAGTTCTTCTTTGCCTGTTTTTATATATCCTGCTATGAATGCAGTTATTCCTAAAATTCCTGCAATATTCCATATGTTTGATCCTACAGTTACTCCGACACCAATATCTGGATTTCCTGAGAGTATTGATATCATTGCAGAACCAAACTCTGGTAAGGAAGTTCCGACTGCAGATGCTGTTACTCCGAGAATTACCTGGGATATTCCAATGTGTTCACCTATATCCACGATGTTGTCAACGAATAAGTCTGCTGATTTAATGACTATCACAAGAGATACTATTATTGCTGCTACCATTATGATCCATGTTAACATACTTTCACCGGAACTGTCTTTCCTTTTTCCTTTTAATAAATCTTTTCATAAAATTTCTGAGGGGTATATTTCTAATAGGAATTATATTAAACAATTCAAACTATATAAATATGGTTAATTATATAAGAAATGCTTTTTTTTAGATGATTTTAAAGGTATAGTAAGTCAACAGAGTCAAAATTTAAATTTATTTTATAGGCATTTTATAGAACTTCCTAAAACAGGGTTTTTACTTCAGGATGGCCTATTGGTGATGGTCACTTGAAACAATTGCTAAAAAATAGAATAATTGCTGGAATAATCAAGGGAATAATTGATGTTTAATATTAAAAAAATAAGAGTTTAAAAAAGATTTATCATCTTTTTCTACTCTTTTTGCTTTTCTTACCTTTTTTACCCTTTTTACCAGGGGTTTTTTCCTTTACAGGTGCTGGTTGAGGAACTTCTTTATGGAGAAGTCTCTCTATGAATTTTGCAAACACTGGCCTTGTTATGAACACACCAATGACCACACCTATTATTGTGGTGACTGCGAAACCTGAGAGCATACCTATTCCAGTGGTTCCCCTTGAGAAACCTATGTAGGCAAGTGGAAGCATTGCTGCAACCAGTGTTCCTGCAGATGCAAAGACGATGAAGAAAGCGTGTTGGATCTTCATTTTAATTGCAGTTCTTTTTCTTCTGGATTTCTCACTGAGGGTTTCGCCCCTTAAAACCTCATCAGTTATGATGATCTGGTCGTCAACTCCAGTACCTATGGCTGCAATTATACCCGCTATTGCAGCAAGGTCTATGTTCCACTTGATTATGGATGCAACTCCCAGTATAAGGAGAAGCTCCACAAGACTTGTGAATATTATTGGAAGAACCAGTTTGGGGGTTCTGTACCTTATGATGATGATTATTGCAATTACGATTAATGCAATAAGACCAGCCACAAGGGCACTGTCTTTAAACTGACTTCCAAGTTCTGCAGAAACACTGCTCACACCTACGATACTCACCTTAACAGGTAGGGCACCTGACTCCAGTATGATCTGCGTGCTTTTTGCTTGTTTTAGGGCCTCATCCTTAGTTGATGCTGGAATTTGTATCTCAACCTCAGTTGAAGCCACACCATTTGCAAGATCCTCACTGAGTGTAGGTGAAGATACCAGTTTACCATCCATGTACATGTCCACAGGTTGTCCAGCTTTACCCTTTGCAACCTGTGCAAATTTCTGGGCAGCTTCTGTCGTAACCTTAAAAGGGACATATGCTGTAGTTCCTTGAACTTGATATGATTCTACCGTTGTTATATCGGTACCAGAAAGGGCAGTTTCGTTGCCTATCTTTGCCTCAAATTTACCTGGAGTACCAACAACATTTGCAACTTCGTCTGGTTGTACACCTGCTATTGAAATGATTACATCCTGGTTACCACTCTGTCTTACCTGAACATCCTTCACACCAAACACGTTCAGACGTTTATCAAGAACTGCTGTTACTTTGTTCATTGTTGTTTGATCAACTGACTCTGCAAGGTGGATCTGGATCATGGAACCTCCCTTTAAATCCAGACCTTCCTGTATCCCATACACTGAAATTGAAGCTATACTTGCAAGTATAAGGACTATGAGCAGTATCACACGATAATCCTTGAAGAAATCCTTCCATCCTTCGTTCATCTGTGACCCTCCATGTACCATCTTAGGAGTCCAAGGTTCATGAGCCAGGTTGCCATGAGGTCTGCAAGGAGACCCAGTATCAGAACTGCAGCTATTTCACTTAAAGTCTTAGCAGAAGGTATGAACACTATAGTTATGACATAAAGTGCTGCCATTGCACCAATTGCAGCTCCTGTCATTGTTATACCTGTTTTAAAGGCTCCTGCTGCTCTTTCATTCACAGTTCCTTCTCTGTCCTTTAGAACTCTGGTTGTAAGCAGAATATCTGTGTCCACACTGTAACCTATGAGCATCAGAAGTGCACCCACCGATGCCATTGATAAAGGTATTCCAAAGAGCGACATTCCACCAACTGCAACAACTATATCCACAAATGCGGAGCATATAACTGCCAGGGATGGCACGATTTTCCTGAACACTATAAATACAGTTACGGACATGAATATGAATGCAAATGCAAGTGCCCAGTAAACCTGGTTTAATGCCTGTGCACTGAGAAGCGGCCCAACCGATCTGTAACTTAGGATGGTTGCAGTTCCATTCACGGAATTCGTGAACTTAACAACGTCTGCAGCACCACCTAACTCAACTGTTGCCTGCTTACCAGATGTACTCACACTAACATCCTCAATTCCTGTACCACTCTGAATCAGTGACTCGAGTTCTCCTGAACTCACGGACTTTTCAAGTTGTACTGTAGCTATAGACCCTCCTTTCAGGTCTATACCTTCATTTAGCCCATGCGTTGCTACAATGGCCAGAGCCAGTATTGTAACTATTACTGGAATTATTATCAAGGGTTTATAAGATTCTAAGATCTTCTCTTTTGCTGACATTGAATCACCAATTTATTTCACATGTAACTTCTAGTTTTTGCGGTCCATATAATTGTAGTTCACTCATATCCCATAGAGCGTCAAATCCTGCTTTTCAACTACACTTTCCACATATTCTCTGATCTCATCAGAACTTTTATTTGAAGTTGGAATTACAAATGAATTTACCATTCTACCTCCGCGGGCCTCTACTTTTTCACGCATTCTTTTGATAACACTTTCACCACCTTTACCACTCATTGTGGTGAATAAGATCACGTCTTTGCCCTGGAGATCGCATCTGTCAATTAAGGTAATGACTGCAGGGGCAGGTTTCCCACCCCAAGTAGGGGTTCCAATATAAACAAGACCGTACTCGCTGATATCTGCAGAATCAGGTTTTATCTGAGTTTTATTTTCTCTTAAAGCGTCAATTGTTGCCCCCATATAATTTAGGGGTCCCATTCTATCTTTAAGGTCCATGAATTCTATTATATCTGCTCCAACTCCCTTTGCAAGGGTTTTTGCAGCCAGTGCAGTTTTACGGGTTCTTGAGTAATATAGAACTACTATCTTCATTAAATTACCTCAATTTCATCAAAATTCAACAGGTGACTAATTCTAACTATCTTAACTTCTACAAAATATTTTAACTTTTACAAAACTTTTTTTTAAGTTTCATAAAAATTAAAAAAGATATTTAAAATATAATATTCATCGAACACCTTATATCTTTGTTTCTGGTTTTATAAAGGTTTAGGGGTGCATGCCCATTTGATCTATTGCTTCAGTTTCAGGGAACCCGAACATCAGGTTCATGTTGTGAACAGCCTGACCCGATGCACCTTTAACCAGGTTATCAATGGATGATGCAACTACAAGCCTTCCATTTTCATCTATATCAAAACATCCAATGTGGCAGTAGTTGGATCCTCTAACGGAACTTAAACCTGGTACTTCACTCACATCAAGAACTCTTACAAAAGGTTCGTCCTTGTAGAAGTTGTCGTAAACTTCTTTTATGTAATCAGAACTCACGTCTTCTTTCAGGAAGCTGTGAACAGTTGTTAGAATTCCCCGTGTAACAGGTACAAGGTGTGGTGTGAATGAAACCCTCACGTCTCCAAAGTTACCTAGTTTCTCCTGGATCTCAGGCATGTGCCTGTGGCTTGTAACAGCGTATGGAGAAACATTATCACTGCAGTTGGGATAATGGGTTTTTTCTGTTGGTTTGACTCCTGCACCGCTTACACCACTTTTTGAATCTATTATCAGGGTATCAACAAGTCCCTCTGAAACGATTGGTAGAGATGCAAGTATTCCCCCGGTTGGGAAACAACCTGGATTTGCAACGAGATCCGCACCTCTGATTTTCTCTCTGTTGATCTCTGGAAGTCCGTAGACTGCCTTGAGTGGATGGGTGTGTTTGAAACCGTACCACTTCTCATATACATCGTAGTCATCGAAACGGTAATCTCCTGAGAGATCAACAACTCTTGCTCCTGTTTCAAGTATTTCCGGTACGATCTTCATTGAAGCACCATGGGGGGTTGCCGTAAAAACCAGGTCTGCATCAAGATCTCCTGGTTGAATGTTCTCAAATTGGATATTCATATCACGAAGATGAGGATGCACCTTATGAATTGGAACGCCTTCAAACTGTCTTGATGTTGCAGCAATGATTTCAACCTGGGGATGGTTGTTTAAAAATTTCAGGAGTTCTCCTCCAGTGTAACCGCTTGCTCCAACTATTCCTACTTCTATCATTTTTTCACCATAACTTCTTTTATGATCTGTTTATATTAAAATTAGTGTTTTAAAACTAATTTCATGGATATTTTTTTTCATTGAAGGGCTAATCTTTCACTGACACAGAATTAGTTAATAGGATCGATATGATTCAATTTAAAACGATTTTTTAGTACTTTAACATTACCAAGATATAAATATTACTAAAATATTAAATATTATAAACTTGACTTCAGATTCATGGTGTGTGTATTAACCTTAAAATCTGAGTCTGGAAATATTTTAGTAACTTCAATTTATAAAAACCTTTGTGGGTTGTTATTTCACTTTTTAATATCATTAAATTTATGAGATCTTCAAAGCCCCATAAAAGAATTGGATTTAAACGCTTCAAAGGATTAAAAATAAATATAAACTTTAAAATACTCTTTAAACATTGAATTTAGAAGATATAACAGATTTAAGTTCCAATTAAAACTGATGATCATTGGGTTTTTAATTTAAAGGGATGACTCAAATCTTAAAACCTTTAAAATACTTAAATTTAGGGTAAATAACCTCTAAAAGTGACTTAATTACTTAAAGAACCATTTAATGACTGTCACTGGTGATCAACTATTTCAATATCTTCTCAGAATGTCTTAAATCTAAAAAAGACCTCTCTAATCGCCGTTTTTCGAGAATAAAATGAAAAGATTTATATATTATGTTCAAGTGATCATATAGTTGTCCAGAAGTCCCAGATGAACATCTTTGACATCTTTGGACATGGAGGCGGTATAATTTAGCGAAAGGAGGAAATGCACTGGTTTGTGCCTTTGGTGTGGCCAAGTGCAGTTTACCCTTCGCTAAGAAATTATAAATTTAAAATCAAGTTATAAAGGTTTTAAAAGCTATTTTTAATCAGAAAATTGAATTCATTAAGAATTATAAGGATCTATCCTCAACGTACTATCCTCCTCAGCAAATTATTGGATATTCCTAAAAATTATTTCTAAAAATTTTATGGTAATTTAATTCCTGATAAAAAAATCTAGTTCCTGATAAAAAAAGTTAGGATTTGGATATTAATTAAGGATTATAAATGAGAATATTTATGATTAATGATATTTATGGCATCAACCCTTAATCATGGTTCCAATACCCTTTTTTGTAAAAATTTCAAGGAGAACAGAGTGCTGAATTCTTCCATCAATGATATGAGCTGAAGAAACTCCATTCTCAACTGCCTGGAGGCAAGTCATGACTTTAGGTATCATCCCATCCTTGACTATGCCCTGATCTATGAGTTCCATAACTTCATCAGCTTGCACCTTTTTTATAAGGGTTTCAGGGTCATTTGGATCTTCAAGTATTCCCGGAACATCAGTCAGGATTATGAGCTTTTCAGCATCTACAGATGATGCAACATCCCCTGCAACAGTATCTGCGTTGAGATTTAAAGTATTTCCCCTGTCATCCACTCCTATTGGAGATATTATAGGAATGTAATCGTTCATAGTGAGCATGTCAATAACTTCTGGATTTACAGAGTCTATTTCCCCAACAAGACCAAGGTCTATGGTTGTTTCTTCACCTGTTTCTCCATCCACGATTACTTGAGGAGCTCTTTTTCGGGCATTCAAGAGGAGATTGTCCTTTCCAGAGATTCCAATACCCTTTCCACCATGGACACATACCTTTGAAACTATATCAGTGTTTATCTTTCCCACCAGAACCATTTTAATTATTTCCATTGTTTCCTGGTCTGTTATCCTCAGTCCTCCAATGAATTTAGGTTCTTTACCCAGTTTGTTCATGGATCTTGAGATTTCAGGACCTCCACCATGGACTACTATGGGTTTCATACCCACGTACTTCAAAAGAACTGTATCGCGGGCGGTGGAGCTCATGGTGGTATCATCTATCATCGCATGTCCACCGTACTTTATGAGAATCTTCTTTTTATGAAATTTCTTGATGTAAGGCAGTGCCTCAATTAAAATATTAACTGTTTCCATTTAAATTCCTCAAATAAAGGTTTAAATCTTTCAAAATCATCAATGAAATTAATTAGAATTATAGTAATTAAATTAGAATTATTATAATTTTTGTTAAAGTTTTTATCAATCTTATTAATATGCTTTTTCAAAGATTAGTTTAATCTATGTAAATCCTTCTTTAATGTTAATTTTAATATTTAATTTAAAGGGAAGGATATCGTGGGTTCAGGTGGAGTACTCTGCGTTTATCCTCACGTATTCATAGCTCAGGTCACATCCGTAGGCTTTGGCTGAATATTCTCCAAGGTTCAGATCCACTGTTATCTTTATATCCGAGCTTTCCATGACGTCCTCTGCAGTAACTAGTTCCTTGGAACCTTCGTAGGCCTTCACAACACCATTATCAACTATGTTAACCATGTTTTCATCAGATTTCAGGGATATGGTAACCTCTTCTTCATCCATTTCTGCTCCGGAATAGCCCACAGCAGCAACGATCCTGCCCCAGTTTGGATCTGCACCGAATATTGCAGTTTTAACGAGTGATGATGATACAACTGCTTTTGCAGCACTTCTTGCATCTTCCAGACTTTCTGCACCTTTAACCTCAACCTCCATGAACTTGGTTGCACCCTCACCGTCTCGGGCAATCATCTTGGCAAGTTCAGTGCAGAGGTAGTCCAGTGCCTCCTGGAATTTACCATCTATCCTTCCGGATCTGCCGTTTGCCATGATCACCACCATGTCGTTGGTGCTCACATCGCCATCCACAACAACCATGTTAAAACTCTTGTCCACAGCCTCTTTGAGGGCACTTTGAAGTTCCTCTGCCGATGCCTGAACATCCGTTGTTATGAAAGAGAGCATGGTGCCCATGTTGGGTGCTATCATACCTGAGCCTTTACAAACCCCGCCAATCCTCACTTTATTTCCATCTTCAAGGGTTGTTTCAACTGCAAGCTCTTTTGGAAAAGTATCTGTTGTCATTATAGCTTCTGCAACATTTCTTGAGGCTTTAGGAGAATTTTTGAGGTTTTCCATAGCTTCGTTTATGAGATCCGTTATTACTGGCATTGGAAGTTTTCTGCCTATTATACCTGTGGAAGCAACGGCAACATCCTTTGTTCCAAGTTCAAGTTTATCTGCAACAATCTTTGCCATTTGCATACCATCTTCCATGCCTTCTTGGCCTGTGAAGCAGTTTGCGTTTCCACTGTTTGCCACAATTGCAGATAGTCTGCCATCCTCCACAGCATCCTTTGTTATTATGACAGGCGCTGCAACAACCTTGTTTGAAGTGAAAACTGCAGATGCAGTACTGTTCTTTGATACTATGACTGAAACCCCGTAGTCTCCTTCACAGGCTCCTGAAGCAGTTACTCCATTTACAGCACAGATTCCTCCTTCTACTCTTTTCATAGGAATGTCCCCTCTATTTTTTTTGACTTTCAATTTCAATCTACAAATTCATTAAATTAATTTTTTTTTGGTCGTTTTAGAGATTTAACTTCGTTACTAATGGATAATTTTTAAGTGGAATTTGCACTGTTATTTTTGGATGAATTCGTTGATTGTGTGTTGGTTTTAGAATTTTCCACGTACACCTGGTCATTATTTGAATTATCCAGCACTGTGTTGTTATCAGCAGAGTTTCCAATTGTGTTTGTTGTTGAGTACGGCAGGGATGGTAATTCACCGGTGGTGTTGTTCAGTTGTAGAGTATCGTTAAGGGGAGTGTAACCCACCATTATACCAGCACCAGTTCCAAAGATGAATGCAAACATTGAAACAACCAGTGAAACTACGATTTTTCCCTTAAGTTCTGGTTTCATTAAAAGTACACCTTTAATCTGTAATCCTAAATTATTTAAGATATTAATTACTTTCAGATAATTACCTTTTCAATTAATTATCTTCAATTAATCTTTTTTAAATCTCTTTAATTTTAAAATACTCTTTAAAAACTATTCTTTTTTAGTTTGTAAGGGCGTAAAGTAAGGCTATTACAATAGCTATAGGTCCAAGTATGGGTTGTCCCATTGTCCAGCCCAGGAAGGTTGCAATGAACACAAATAGGAATATGATAACGATCTTTCCCTTTTTGTTCACCATGAAATCAAGTACGGATCTTGTGAATTCCGATGGAACGTAGTAGGCGTAGATTCCATCTGCAAGGTCAAATACCATAACAGGACTGTTGTTCCATATTTTTATGTTATCTGCTATCTGGGCTCGCTCCCCAGCTTCACGTCTGCTTTTACCTATTCCAACCCTTAACCTTAATCCGTTGTTGAGGGAGTGCCAGGCAGAGTCTATTCCAGCACGAAGTGCAGCATCCTTGGTTGGGAAGTTAGCTATTAAATCATCCCCACCTTCCCTGTAACCTTCAATTTTACCCTTGCAATCATTTTCAATGAAGTTTTTAACTTCACTCATTATCTCAACAAGACGATCTCTCCCATTCTCAGATATGAACTGAGTGGAATCAATCGCATCTATGAACAGGTAGTTATCGTAGGATTTTGGACTGCCACCAATACTTCCTACTTTGGATGAAAACACTATGGCAAATTCTCCTCCAAGCTTTGTGAATCCCACACCAGAGGTTTCACCTATTTGTTTGTTGAGGTTTATGGATCTCTCAATTGCAGCGGCTCCTGTCATACCAATGGAGGCCCTTACATCCAGATCCCTGTTCATACCAAGGGATATGATTTTTATAGCAACCCTTATGGCGTCGTTCTTTGAAAGCATACGGGAAACAATTTCACTTGAGCTCTGCTCAACGATTGTACCCCTTTCATTCTTTATAAGACTTACAAATTCATTTATAATATTCCTGTCCTGCTGGAACACCTCGATATAAAGGTAACGGTCACTTCCCATTATTATGTTACTTAAAAGGGCATATTCGTTCACGTCGTTCTCTGCAGGTTTTATCTCTATGAATTTACGGTTCTCTGGAATGTTGCCGTTTCCAACTTCATTAACAAGGTTGTGGAAGATGTTACTGGTGGTTATATGGGCAGGTTCAACCTCAAGGAGCATGGTACGTGTGTAGTTCATCATTGCAACGTATTCACGTTCTGTTTCGTTGGTTGGGTAGAAATTGGTTCCAATGCTTATGACCCTGTGTTTTATAAGAAATCCAAAGATGACTCTGGAGATATAATCCATAACCATTTATTTTTCTCCTCCCTTCTCTAACGTTATATCGAAGTGCCCAGGTTTTTCCATGAGCATACTGGGTTTCACTGACACTATTGGGAATTTCCATGTTCCAAGTCTCGCAGCAACTGTACTTGCAATGTTCCTTGAATTTTTCTTTACAAAGGCGTAATCATGGTCGTTTATGGTTATGTTTACGTTGTAGGGAGATTCTTCAAGTATTTCATCTGAATAAATAATATTAAGTTCAAATGTGCCGGGTTTTGTGAAAAGATCATTTCTAACTGCCACAAGGGGGGCATGATCCAGTTTCAGTCTATCACCAACTGTAACGGCTATGTTTCCAGCGTTTTTCACAGCATCCCTGTAGTCACGTGGACTAACGAGCACGAATATAATGAAGTCACTGGTTTTTTCAGCGTCTTCAACCATGTTCATGACCTTACCAAAGAGGGGTATCTTATTGAACATGTCTTCTATCTTGGAATCTATACTGTCCTCTTTACTTTTGCTGATCCTGTCAATTGCTTCTTTTGCAACAGCTATACCACTGAGTTTTTTGTTCTTTTTCTGTTTGTACGCATCTAAACCCTTTTTCTCGAAGTCGGTCAGGGTTTGGGAGCATATCTTCTGGAGTATATTTTTTATCTTCTTGGGCTTGGACGACTTTCCAATTGAAACGTTACCATCTGTTATGGTGTATGGAATTCTCCTGCTTGCTACGTCCTGAAATTCATCGAAGTAATCCCTGAAAACATCGTTTGAAAGGATTTTAGCATCCTCTTCTTCAGCCATTTTAAGTATGTAATGGTCTGCAGTTGTACCTGATGGCACCTGCATGATCCTATCATTTTCAAGAAGCTTTTTAAACTCCTCTTTTTCATCTATTTCGTGCCTGAGGGATGCATCTGCTATTAGAACAGGTTCATAACCTAATTCTTTGAGGGCCTTAACAGCCTTTGATATATTTTCTAAAATTGGTTTTCCATCCTTTTCTTTCCCGAAATGGGCTACGTTGGATGCATCAACAATTACTCTCAATTGATCACCTTACACGTGTTTTCATATTTTGCAAGACATCTTCGTGTTCCATCAGCACGGTTCAAAATAATCTCTATAAAATCATCTTCTATTATTATGGTGTTAAAGGAAGAAAGTTCTTTGCCTCGAAGCCTCAAGGAAGAAACTGTACCTGCCGTTGCAAAGGCAGTATTTTCAAGTATCCACACATGTGGCATATGTTTATGTCCAGAAAGGACCAAATTTGCATTTCCATTTACAACTGACTGTAGTATATCACCTGCATCACTTAACACGTTCCTTTCACGACCAGTTCTTGGAACTGGGATTATATGGTGATGCAGTGCTATTATCTTGTACAGACCATCATCTTCGCTACTTTGAAGTTCGTTTTCCATCCATGTCTGCTGGGATCGTCCAACCTTCCCGTAGTCAAGGTCTGGTTCACTGCTGTCCAGTCCAATGATCTTCACTCCATGCTTTTTAAGCTTCAAAGTTCCATATCTTTCTCGGATAAGCTCCTCAAAGCATTCATCTCCAACGTGCCGTGCGTCGTGGTTTCCAGGCACAACGAGCATTGGAGATTTTATCATGTCCAGGTACCTTGCAGCCTTTTCAAACTCAAGGTAATAACCATTCTCAGTCAGATCCCCTGTTACTACGGTTACATCAGGATGCATATCATTGACGTTGTTTATTGCCTGTATTAGAAGATCTTCTTTGAAGTTAAGGGAACCAACATGCAAATCAGATATATGAGCGATAAATGCCATTTTAATTTGTCCTCTAATAAAATTGTAGTTTTGAATTTATTTTTTTATTTTTTTTATATTTTTATAATAAGGGATTATGTTTTGTTTAGGTTTGGTTTTTCAGGTTGAGTATTTACTTCTGAAGTTTCATTATAGCCTCTGCAAGGTCCCCACCAGCCTCTTTTAAGGCTTTAATAGCTTCTTCTTTAGTGGTGCCTGTTTGTGTGGAAACCAGTTCAACATCCTCATCAGGTATCTCAAGTTCAGCTTCAACTGCCTGTTCCTTAACCTTACCTGTTATTTGATAGGTTTCTTGACCCATGAAATTCATTAAATTTACTTTAGGGTTTTTTATGAGGATTTCTTTGTTTTTGAGTTTTATGACGACCTCTGTAACACCCTTGACATCCTTCATGTCCATTCCCATTTGTTTCATTGATCTCTGCATTTGTTTAAGTTGTTTGGGATTCATTCCCGCTCCAGGTAACATTATAATCCTCCTTTCCTAGTTTTTACAGCCTGACCCGTTTTAAAGTCCATTATCTCATGACCGCATAAAATTGCCTTTCCAAAGGCCAGTAGTTCATCATTTTCGTTTACGATCAGAACTTCATCATTTGCTTTGATATCTATATCACAATCTATAACAAATTTAGCAAATATACTTTTTCCTTCCCTTGCAAATGGTTCAGCATCACTGTTTACACCAACCCTTTTTTTGGGATATTCAAGGTGAGAATGTAAACGCCGTGCACCTTCTCTGTCAAGGACGAAAACACTATCGCTTGCACGTAAAGTTGCAATAAGGGTTTCTCCATCATAAACATGCCTTATTTTACCAGTTTTTCTGCTTTTAACAATTTTTATATCTCCCCTAAAGAGGGAATCGCCTGATCCTGCACCGAACTGGTAGTCAGCTATACACCTTATTTTTTCCTCATCATCCACAGCCCTTACAATGGATGGATCCACATCAACCTCCAAAAATCCATATTTTGACGGATCAAACTCTGAATCTATAGTTGAATCAATCTCATCCTGATCAAAACCATCACAGCCAATACCAAAGGTCTTTAAAACCTTTTTATTGATTATAACATGTTCAAAGTTTTCCATATAATCTTCAACATGGGTTCTAACGAATTGGAGAGCATCGAGGTCATTTTTAAGTGGGGATTCATTCTGGGCCAGAGGGTACACCTCATCGATCTCAAGGGGAATCACTCCAAAGGGAACATCCACAACAGCTATTTGAACATCATCCCAAATCCTATCCATGTTCTGAACCTCTTCTGAATCTTTCATGTAAAACTCTCCAAACTCACGTATGTTCTTTGAGTAGGGTTTTCTGGATCTTGGAATAAGTACAAGATTGCTCTTTTTGGGTATCCTTTCAACCTTATCCAGATGCCTCTTTATTTCAGGTCTTGCAAGTGATTCAGGACCAGAATAGAAGAATGCAGATTTTTTACTGGATGGATCGTACCTTTCAAACTCTGAGGTATAATTTTTAAGGTTCCTCAGAGCATCAAGAAGGTAAGGATGTGCTCTGCACCGCTGCTCCACAAGCTCCATTAGGTTTCCATCAACTATGGCCTGTTTAATGGTTCTAATCTCTGCAAAACTCACATGAAGGTTGTGCTGGGCTATGAGCCTCATCCTCTCATCCTTCTTCATTGCCCTCAGATCGTCCGGTGTGTAGGATGTGCAAACAGGACACGAACATGGCATCTCAACCAGGTTCTGGAGTTTGTAGGTTCCACTTGGCATCAGAAACCTATCATCCTTGGCGTAGAGAATGTAAGCTGCAGAATCAAAGAGATCGCATCCCATTGCAACTGCAAGGGCAAAGACCATTGGATGACCTGCACCCATGAGGTGTCTGGGCTTTGAGTCGGGCAAGTGGGTTACAGATGCCATAACAACATCAACGAGTTCTGAGTACTTGTAGGATTCCATGAGGGGAACAACTGCCCCTATTGGGTACACCTCAAAGTCAAGTTTTCCTATTTCATCTGCACACTTGCTTCTGAGGTCCTTGAAGGTTGAGCCCTGAACAACTGAGTTCAACATGAGATCCTTCCGGACTTCAATGGCCTGATGAGCCCTTTCAAGGGTTATTTCAAGGTCCTTCTCTGCCCTTTCCCTTGTTACAAATGGTGGAGTTGGTATGTCCAGTGATGTTCCAATATCCGTTCCAATTGCCTCCTGAAACTCTATGATCTCGGTGTTGGTAACATCAATATCACCGTACACAGAAAGCTGGAAAGAACCAGAATCAGTTATAATGGGCCCTGGAAAATCTATGAAGCTGTGAACCCCCTCTTCCAGAACCTTCTCCTTCAGTTCCTCATTTTTGTACATTATATATGCATTTGTTATAACCAGTTCTGCACCGTACTTCTTAACGTCCAGTGTCTGTTTTCCGGGATGGATCACAGGCATCAAAGCTGGTGTTTTAATGTTTCCGTGTGGTGTTTGGAGTATCCCTATTCTACCCATTACATCCTTATATTTTATTTCAAAACTCAATTTTTCCACCTTTTATGGGCTAATCTCATATTATTAATTGATTATAAATTCCCTATTAATTTAAAATTTCATGGGAGTTCATACGTTAATTCAAATCGTTATATACACTTTTATGTGTTAAATTCATTAGAAAAATTTTTTAAATTTTTTTAAACTATGAACTGGACATATCTCTATAAATAAATGGTTAATTTTCAACGATCTTTTTATTATTTATTTTTGTTGTTTAATAACAACCCTAATCTTCCAGCTATCAATAGTCCAATTTAACTTATCAAGTTTTTGAATTAAGTGTTTATTGGACAGTTTATATTTGTTCTTTTAATGATAACTATTTTTTTAATTAATTTTTTAATTAACTTTCTGATTACCTTCCTTCAAAGCTATACTCAATCGTTTAGACATCTCAAGGATCCTATCGCGTGAATTATCAAATGTTCTGCAGTTTCTACCGCATATACACCTGTCGAACTGTGGACAGACAATAAATCGAGACTTTGAAGAGTTCAAACCTTCAAAACCCATGTAATGAAGATTTTTCAGAACCCTTCGCTTCAACCGGGAATCTTCAAGGTCTCTGCACAGATAAACAGGAGCTCTAACAGTGGATGCAAACTTGTACCTGTTTCGAACGTATTCCCTTTCTTTTTCACGTTTTTTATTTATTTCACTGCCGCTATCCTTTAATTTAAGGTCTTTGAAGGGTGCTCCAGTATCAGTAAGGGCTATCATTCTCTCATCAAGGGAAGATAACTGTTTATCAATATTTTCAGCTGCTGAGGATGCAATGGTACCTTTTTTACCCCCAAAACTTGGACCTTCACCCCACGTGAAAACCAGCTTCCACGAGTGCACTTCTGACAGGGGCTGCAGATGTGTAGGTCAGGATCATACCATCATCCTTCATTAGTACCTTCAAAGTTTTAAAAAACTCCACACTGTAAAGTTCTGGAGATTTCAGGGGACTGAATGGATCAAGAAAAACAGCATCGTAGGATCCATAGGACTTTCCATAATATTTCGAGGAACCTTCTTCATGCACCTCTTCAAAATGAGATCCGTTGTTAACTGATCTTTTTGATCCATTTTTTCTGGATTCAACTTCATTTAAAAATCTCACGACCACTTTTCTTGCATCCTGGCAGTGAATGTTTATACTGACATTACATGGAACTTCAAAGCTCTGAAATTGGAATTTAAGTAATCCCTGACGGATCAACTTCTCTTCAACTGCAGTCTTAATAATTTCATGAGATCTTATTGGATTGGGTATTAAAAGAGAAGTCCCAATGGTTTTTTTGAGATTTCAACCATGTCGATATGAATTCTTCTTTTGGAATTGTCTTGGTTATGGGATGTGGTTTTAAATGTTCCAAGCATGCTGCTAATTGTAACCCAGACCACTGCATATATCAAGAACATTAACATCTCCCTTCTCAAGAAGTTTAGAAGGTTCAGCAAATTTTTGTATGGCCTCTTCAATGGCACCGTGTTTTGTGTGCATGGTTTCAGACTGTCCATCCGGACAATCCGATCTGAGGGTGAACCATCTTCAGTTTCCAATAAAAATGGTTTGATTCCAGATTCAGCACGGCTCCTTGCAGAACTACCTCCTCTACCTTCAGATTCAAAACAGTTTTTAAGTATTTTAAGGACTTTTTCTGTAACTGTAAGGGCTCTGTATTCTTCTGACATTTTACCCCTATTTTTTCCTATTTTTCTATTATTATTTTTTTTTATTCTATAAAACTACTTTTCCTCTTTATTTAATTAAATGAAATTCTTTGCATTAAAGTTTAGAATCTTGCTTATCCATTTGTGGACTGATTTCAAATCCTTTTCAACATCTTTTACCAAGTCACTAAAGAAGATAAATAATATGAGAATAAAAGATAACTAGGATTTAAATTTATTAAATTATATGGAGGTATCATTTTGGTTAAGATCATAGGAATGGTTGGAAGCCCAAGGGAAGATGGAAACACATCTTTTCTCGTTAAAACAGCACTCAAATCAGCAGAGGATGCAGGTGCAGAAACAGAACTTATAAATCTTGGATCTGCAGAAATAGAACCCTGTGTTGCATGTGATATCTGCAAAGCAACGGGTGAATGTGCAATATACGATGATATGAGGGAAATCTCAGAGAAACTTGCAGGTGCAGATGGTATCATAATGGGAAGCCCAGTTTACTTTGGAGGAGTAACATCTCAGATGAAGATGTTCATGGACAGGTCAAGACCACTCAGGGCAAGTTTCAAACTCAGGGACAAGGTCTGTGGAGCAATAGCAGTGGGAGCTTCAAGAAATGGTGGTCAGGAAACAACCATATCCTCGATACACGAGTTCCTTCTTATACAGGATGCAATAATCGTTGGAGATGGAGCACCAGCAGCCCATTACGGAGGTACAGGAGTTGGAGGTCCAATTGGAAGCACCCAAAATGATGATGTAGGAATGGAAACCTCTAAAAACCTGGGAAAAAGAGTTGTTGAACTTGCAAAGAAATTGAATGAATGAAAAATATTTCGTTCATTTTTTTAATTATTCTTTTTTGTAAAACCAGTTTTTATAAGTAATTCCAGTATACATCATAAAAAAGGACGACAATTTAAAATTTTTATTTGGATTTAATAATATTATTAATAACTTTGTTATTCATTCCGTGAGGTAATCTATGTCGATATTCGTGGTTATGCCAGCTTACAATGAAGAAAGTACAATAGCCGGAGTCATTGAAGAACTTTTCAATAGGGGATTTAACCTGGTTGTGGTTGATGACGGGTCTACTGATGAAACCTACAAAGTGGCAGAGAATGCAGGCAAAGTTCATGAAAATCAGTTTCATCTTTATAAGCACCTTCTTAACAGGGGACTTGGAGGGGCTCTGAGAACAGGGATAGAAGCAGCACTCCGCCATGATGCTGAGATCGTAGTCACCTTCGATGCAGACGGCCAGCACGATCCAGATGATATAATGAAGGTGTGCCAACCCATCAGGGATGGTGAAGCAGATGTTGTCATTGGTGTTAGGGACTTCAACCACATGCCAGACTCCAAGAAATTCGGAAACACAGTCATGAATATTATAACCCGAATATTTTATGGCATAAATGTTAAAGACTCTCAATCAGGTCTTCGGGCATTTAAAAGGGAAGCTGCAAGGATTGTGGAAATAAATGCGAGGGATTACGGTGTTTCATCTGAGATAGTAGGTGAGATCAGAAGGCACAAACTCCGTCTGAAGGAAGTGCCAATGAAGACCATTTACACTGATTACTCCATGAAAAAGGGCACAAATCTAAATGTTGGATTAAGGATACTTGCCAAACTTATTATGAACATTTTCAAATAAAAGATGGTTGAAACATCAGCATGATAAATGAGTCATATCTTCAAAAAGGTGTTTAAAATGATGATATATCAAATATTAGGAATTTTAATAGGATTCTGCGCCATAATAATTACAGTATTAAGGTTCAGAGATGGAAAGATGTCCATAGGAATGTTGGTCCTGTGGAACCTGATATGGTTACTACTGATTTTAATATCTATATACCCCACATCAACATCGATCTTTGCAACTATCACTGGTATAGGAAGGGGTTTGGATGTAATTTTGATACTGGGACTTATAACGTCATTTTACCTCAATTTTAAACTCTACAACCGCATTGAAACTGTTGAGGAAGAGATCACGGACCTTGTGAGGGAGATTGCGATTCAAAATGAAGATTCAAATCTGAAAAATTCAAATATTGATTCAGAGGAGTCTTTAAAAACGCATACTCATAAAAAAAAGGAATAAATAGCCCGGAAGAACTAACAACTTCTTCTGTAATCTTATAAGGAAACTTAAGTATATGATCTTGGTGAATTTCTGGATTAACATTATTTTTCAAGTTTTAAGAGAGATAATATGAACATTGGATACTTCATTGGACATTTTCCATATGTAAACCTTGTGGATAAAGAGGACTATGATAAAGAATATGCTCACGGTGGAACTGAAATAGCTGCCTACAACCTGGCAGTTAACATGATGAAGAGGGGTCATGATGTGGATGTTTTCACAGCATCGATAGATTCCAAGGATTCTGTAGAAAATTCCAGGGGAATGATAATTCACCGCTATGCAACGAACCTGAAGATTGCAAGTGCCAACTTATCCCTCAGACTCATGTACAAACCCCTTGATGAGGATGTTGAAATTGTGCATGCCCACTACAACATTCCCCTTCCAGATCTGTCAGCATCACGATACGCCAAGAAGAAACATCTGCCTTTTATAGTCACATATCATGCAGATGCACAGGAGAGTGGTGGAAACTTCATCAGGAATACTGCAACAGCCTTTTATAACAAGTACATTCTGGATAAGGTTCTTTCAAATGCAGATATCATAATAGCAACTTCCAAATCTTACATAGATGAATCCAAGTATCTGGGTAATTATCGAGAGAAAGTAAGGGTTGTTCCCAATGGAATAAATCTTGAAGACTTTGAAATTGGGCTTTCGAAGGAGGAATGCAGATCCAGACTTGGGCTGCCTCAAGATAAGAAAATTATTCTCTTTTTTGGGAACATAGTTGCCTACAAAGGACCTGACGTTCTTTTAAATGCTTTTGAAATAGTTAAAAATTCATACCCTGATGTGGTACTTCTTTTTGCTGGAAGGGGTGGAATGCAGAGGGAACTGGAAGATCTATCCCGAAAAAAGGGCATTTCAGATAAGGTTATCTTTGCAGGGTTCATTGATGAAGAGCTTAAACCCCTGTACTATCACTGCGCAGATATATTCTGTCTGCCTTCGGTTACATTGGCTGAAGCCTTTGGAATTGTTAATCTTGAAGCAATGGCCTGTGGATTACCTGTGGTTTCATCAAAACTTGGAGGAATACCAGATATAGTTCAAAATGGCAGGAATGGAATTATAGTGGAACCCGGGAATATTGAATCCCTTGCAGATGCACTTCTAACTCTTCTTGAAGATGACGAGCTCAGGAAGAGGATGTCCAGTGAGGGTAAGAATATGTCTGAAGATTATGACTGGAATAAGATTGCAGAGGAAACAGAGAAAATATATGATGAGCTGCTTGAAAGGTGTTGAACTATACTTCTTAAATTAATTGATTAATGATTAATGGGGTAAAAGATGGAGATAGACTACATAAATGGTCCAAGGACTGATAAAGTATTTGGAATGTCCAAGTATCAGATGGAGATATTTAAGAGAATTGAAGGGGTTGAATGGAACTTCATTGAGTATGATTCATTGCTTAAAATAATGGAAAATAAATACAACTCAATTTTCAGTTCAAAATCTTCAGATGAAGAAGAATCCTTGGGAATGTTTCATGCACTGGATAAAACAGAATCCTTTTCTCAAAACAAGATATTTAAGGGCATTATTGACAGAGCATGGAAAACATGTATGTACATCGACACCTACCGTTACAGGCAGACAGTTAAAAAAAGCATCAAGGAAGATAATGTGAAACATTTAACCTATCAAGAGCTTGCATACCTTTTGAAGTATGTTAAGATGGATAAAACCATTGTAACTTGTCATGATATCATACCCTGGGCTTACGACAACGATCGTTCCAGATTATGGAAGAATATAATGACTGGATTGAGGAATGCCGATAGGATCATAACCATATCTGAATTTTCAAAAAATGAACTCGTCAAGTACCTGAACTACCCTGCAGACAGAATACACATAGTCAAAGATGCTGTTGATCATGATGTTTACTATAAAAATAGGGATAAGGGTATCCTGCGTACTTTGAACCTATTAAATGATGAGTCTATTGTCCTTTATGTTGGTTCTGAAACACCTCGCCAGAATCTTCCAGTCTTGATAAAGGCTTTTTCAAAATTAAAGAAAAAAATTCCTAATATTAAATTGGTAAAAATAGGTGAATCCCAGAGTTATGGAGCCCGTGAAACTCTTTTGAAGTTGATCAATGATCTAGATCTGCAAGAAGATGTGATCTTTGTAGGTTATGTTCCAGAGGAATATATGCCTAAATGGTATAATGCTGCGGATGTTTTGGTTTATCCTTGTGAGTATGCTGGTTTTGGTCTTCCTCCTTTGGAGGCTATGGCTTGTGGTACGCCTGTAATCACCTCAAACACAACATCTTTGCCGGAAGTTGTTGGAGATGCTGGAATAATGATAGATCCTCATGATGTTGATTTAATGGCAGATAAAATATATGAAATCTTGATAAATAATGGTTTAAGAGATGATTTGGTTAAAAAAGGGATTGAAAGAGCTAAATTATTTAAATGGGATGATGCAGCACATAAAACCCGAAAAATTTATGATATTTTTTAAATGTGGTCTTAAACTATTGAATAGAGAGAAGTAGGTAATTTTACATTTTAACCTTTAATTCTTAAAATATGATGATAATATAAAGGTGATCCTTTTATGGAAGTTGATTATATAAATGGAGCTAAAAAGGAAGAGATGTGTGGTGTTTCAAAGTATCAATTTGAAATACATAAAAGGCTAAAAAATCTTAAACTCAATAAGATAGAGTATAACTCAGGTTCTTTTATCGTTAAAAATATAAATGTGTTTAATGTATTTAAATTATATGTTTTATATCCTTTGTTAATCAAATTAAAAGTTAACAAGGGCAATATAAAACATATAACCTCTCAGAACCTTGCTTATATATTAAAATTTATGAAATTGGATAAATGTATTATAACGTGCTATGATCTTATACCTTTAGTCTATGAAAAAGGTTTTTCATCTGATATTAATTTAAATGGATTAAAAAAGGCAGATAGAATAATCACAATTTCAGAATTCTCAAAAAATGAAATAATTAAATATGTAGGATATCCTAAGGACAAAATTGATGTTGTTTATCCTGCTGTGGATCATAAAATTTACACCAAGAGCCGCGGCAAAAAAATACTGAAAAATTTGAATATACCTCAAGATTCAAGGATAATCCTTTATGTTGGTTCAGAACAACCACGACAAAACGTTCCTAATGTGATAAAAGCTTTTTCAAAGCTTAAAAAACAGATTTCTGATATCAAGTTAGTTAAAATTGGCCGTCCACAATTTTATGGTGCGCGTGAAGAAATTTTAGGTTTGGTTGATGATCTAAATTTGAATAGAGATGTTTTTTTCATAGATTATGTTTCAGAGGAAGATTTGCCCCGATGGTATAATGCTGCGGATGTTTTGGTTTATCCTTGTGAGTATGCTGGTTTTGGTCTTCCTCCTTTGGAGGCTATGGCTTGTGGTACGCCTGTAATCACCTCAAACACAACATCTTTGCCGGAAGTTGTTGGAGATGCAGGTATAATGATAAATCCGCAGGATATTGAGTTGATGGCTGATATGATGTATAAAGTACTTACAGATAGTGAGTTGAGTGAAGAATTATCTAAAAAGGGGATAGAAAGATCAAAACGCTTTAACTGGGATAATGCTGCAAAGGAAACATTGAGGGTTTATGGGATGTTTGAATGATTACTCTTTTGGTGACACTATGAAAATTGATTATATTAATGGACTTAAAACTGATAAAATTTTTGGAAGGTCTAAATATCAATGGGAAATTGTTAAAAGATATGAAAATGTCGAACTAAATATTATTGAATATGAACATATAGCCAATATTCTGAAGAGAAAATTTAATATAAAACCCTCAAAATCAGTTGCATTTAAAAAAGAAAACACAAAAAATAACGCATATGATTATAATAAAGTTTTTAATTTTGTTGTTGATATGATAAAGGAGATATTCGAAAGGATTGATCAATACAGTTACAATTGGATCATTAAAAAACATGTTACCAATGAAAATGTCAAACATATCACATCTCAGGAGTATGCGTATCTTTTAAAATCTATTGAAATGAAAAATACGATATTAACATGTTATGATCTTATACCCTGGATTTATGATAGAAATCGGTCTAAAATGTGGAAAAATATTATTAAAGGATTGAAAAATGCAGATATTATTATTACCATTTCTGAATTTTCCAAGGAGGAACTTGTAAAACATTTAAATTATCCAGAAAAACAGATCAAAATTGTTTATCCTGCAGTAGATCATTCCATTTACTGCAAAAACAGAGATAAGCGGATTTTAAGTAAATTGGATATTGCAAATGATCAAAAAATTGTACTTTACGTTGGATCTGAAACACCAAGACAGAATGTTCCTATTTTAATAAAAGCCTTTTCAGAACTAAAGAAAAGAATTCCAAATGTTAAATTAGTAAAAATAGGAGAATCTCAAAGTTCTGATGGAAGAGAAAAAGTTTTAAAATTGATTAATGATTTTAATATACAAGATGATGTGATATTTGCAGGTTACATCTCTGAAGAAGACATGCCTAAATGGTATAATGCTGCGGATGTTTTGGTTTATCCTTGTGAGTATGCTGGTTTTGGTCTTCCTCCTTTGGAGGCTATGGCTTGTGGTACGCCTGTAATCACCTCAAACACAACATCTTTGCCGGAAGTTGTTGGAGATGCAGGTATAATGATAAATCCACAGGATATTGAGTTGATGGCTGATATGATGTATAAAGTACTTACAGATAGTGAGTTGAGTGAAGAATTATCTAAAAAGGGGATAGAAAGATCAAAACGCTTTAACTGGGATAATGCTGCAAAACTAACGCAAGAAGTATACAACTCTTTTAATTAGCATCACTTAACATCATAACAAAGAATAATTGATTTTAGAGGTAAATTATGGATATTGGAATTGTACAACCGGAACTAATATATTTAAGGGGTGCTGAAAAACAGGTTTGTAAACTAAGTCATCATCTAACCAAGATGGGACATGATGTTACAATTTATACTTTTGAAAAGAAAGAAAACTATGGTTTTGATTCATCACTTGAAAATGTGAACATAGTCTCTTTAGATACAAGATGGTTTATAAGTTCTATTTTTTCACTCAACCATTTTAGATGGGTTCATTTAATTAAAAAGCTCAGTTCTAAATTAGGAGATCATGACATAATTAATGCACACAATCACCCTGCACAGTGGATATCCAAATTTACTGATATACCAACAGTATGGATGTGTAATGAACCATATTACAGAGATAATTTTATAGACAACTATTATTCTGCTAATATTCAATTTACATTACCCATAAGCCATGTAATTGAAAAAATAATCAAAAATAGGTATCCTCAAACAAAATTAGAAACAATAGGGTCTGGAGCAGATCTAGAACGAGATATTAAACATATCCATAATGATTATTTTGATTTGATATTTGTTGGCCCTTTACATCCAAAGAAACGTCAATTAGATATAGTTAAAGCCTTTTCTTTGATAAAAAATGATATTAAAAATGTGAGATTACATTTTGTTGGAGGTACTGTGGATGCTTATTCAAATCATATTAAAAAGTCAATGATAAGTTTGGCAGATAAAAATGGACTAAACATATTCTTTTATGATTCAATTTCCAATGAGGAGTTATACTCATTATATGATGTTGCGGATATTTCAGTTTTTGTACCCGAATCAGAACCATGGGGTATTTTCCCTTTAGAAACTATACTGGGAGGAATACCTACAATCATATCAGATCAATGTGGTGTTAAGGATATATTGCCTGATGATCATCCTGTTGTTGAAACTGGGAATATAAAACAATTGGCTGATAAAATATTGGAAGTTAAAAATAACTACGATGAGTACAAAAATAAAACGCTACAAACTTCAAAAACAATAACTGAAAACTATTCATGGGAATCTTACAGTAAACGAATGGAAACTATTTTCAATAAAATTATTGAGTAATAATCTAAATTAATTAGAGATTTAAATTAATTAGATTAATTCATATTTTTTTTATATTATACTTTTTATATTATAAAATTCCTTTAAAAATTTCTACATCTTCTTTTGTAACTATTCTCATAACGTACAAGAGTGAGAGATATACAAATAATCCTAAAATAGCGGATATTATCCAGTTTGTATTAATTTTTAAGTAATAAATGAAGATTAAAACTAAAATACTGCTAACTGTAGTTTTTAAGATATTCTGAGTCACAGAAATCTTGAAAAAATATCTGGATATATAAACGAACATTAAAATAAACCCTAAACACTCAGTTGCAACTGTTGCGGCAGAAGCACCAATATAACTAAATTTTTGAATCAAAATTAAATTAAGAGTCACATTTAATAGTACATTTATTACTGCAACAATTGTTATTATCCTTTGTCTGTTGATCGCTCCCAGAATATTACCGAATAAACTTGTTATGAATATAAGGGGTACAACGAATATCAATGTTTGTAAAGCTGTTATAGCAGCAGTATAACTTGTTCCATAAATAATAACGATTATTTTATCTGCAAATACAAAACCGTACACAAATATGAACATGGCGATTGCAAATAGATATTTAACGGATTTTTCATATTCTAATTTCAGCAGATTTTTAGAGGATTCAAAATGTTGTGACATTACTGGAAAAATAGAGGTTACGAAGACATTAGGTATGAATAGGAGGACAAAAATGAGTTTATACGCTGCATTATAAATTCCCACTGCAGAATTACCTACCATAACTGAAAGCATTACAGAATCTATATAAAAATAAATTACAATTAAAATACTGGAAATTCCAAAAAATGATGCTTCTTTAAGGGTTGGTTTCCAGAAATTTAGATCTAAATGGATTTTTGGTAAAAAGAATTTCCATGAGTAGATAAGGAAAGTTAAAATTAGGATTATACCACTGGAAATAAAATAAACTGCTGATAACGCTATGATGCCAAGTCCATAATAGATTACAGTTAAAACACCTGTAAACATTAAAACAGCATTCAATATGATGTTTAAAGACATGTATTCCATCTTTTCGAATGCTTGAAATATTGAGTTGAATATCCCAGTAAATGCGCTGAATATAACCGACAATGTAATAATGTATACAACGTTTTTAACAGTTTGAGGATACCCCAATATATAAACGGTTAAACTAATGAGCCCAAATGTTAAAAAAGCTAAAAATACTTTCATAACAGCAGTATTCCCAATATATTTATTTGCCTTAGACTTATTCCTTGAAACTTCCCTAGTAGTTAAAGTTCCTAATCCCAAATCTGTAAAAACTCCGAATATTCCAGTAATGGATAATGCCAGTGACAAAATTCCAAATCCTTGAACGCCAAGATATCTGGCAGTGTATATTGTTGTGAAAAAGCCTAATAAGTAACTTATCATATTTCCTAGGAATAGTATTGTCGTATTTTTTGCTAAAGTTCTTATTCTACTCATAAAACACCTTTATTTGTCTTTTTGGATACCAAATATACTAATTTTTTGGGCATTAATTCTAAAATTTTTAACTTTAAGAATTTTCCATTAATAAAATATTAATTGAAGTTCTAATTTATTAAATCATTATAACCTCTAAACTTCTTAAAATATTTTAAATCACATTTTACAGATAAATCTTCGAGAAATTATTAATTTTTGAAAAAGTTTTTTATTCTTACTCTTTTTAAATCTATCCATCAAAATTTTGTTATTAAAGTTCTTAGTTCATTAATTTTTAAATAAGACCAAAATTTGCAATTTAAAGAAGTATCTGTTAAATTATTGAAAGAAAAATATTTTTGGTTAGACAGTTTTAATATATAAAACATGGGAAATAAAGAAAGTAGGTGGAATGATTATAATGTGGAGTATGCAAAAGATCATGAAAAGAAGAATCCACATGATTATTGGGAGTTTAAGGCAATTTTCGATCTTTATGAACCTAAACCTACAGATAAAATTTTAGAGATAGGTTGCAATACTGGAGAATTTTGTAATTTACTGAAAGAAAGATATAATAATAAAATTTATGGAATAGATATTAATAATGATGCTATAAAGATGGCAATTGATAAATATCCGAATCTAAACTTTCAGAACAAGGACATTTTTGAACTAAAAGAAAGATATGATATTATATATATGCAGCATGTTATTGAGCACCTTAAAGAACCTGAAAAAGCATTGATTAAATTAAGAAAAGATAATTTGAATTGTGGAGGCAAGCTAATTATCACATGCCCTAATAAATGGGCTTACTTCCTAAAGGTATACGCATGGCGTAAAAAAACAAAATTTTGTTATGACCCCACACATGTCACTGAATTCTCTCCTTTAACCTTATCTAAACTCATAAAAAATGCAGGTTACAAAAAGCTTAAAATGTTTACTAAGCCTTTAGGTTTTCCCTTTAGTTATCTTATTTCGCCTGATCTTTACTATTCTTTACCTTCATGGGTGTTCGGGGGACATATCTTTTTGTTGTGTCAGATATAATTCTATTTTTTAAAAAAAGTTTAAACAGAGAGTTTTCATTAATATAGTCTATTCCCCTCTTTTATATAATAATTCAGCTGGTCTTTTATAATATCCTTAACTTTGTAATCTATTTTTGCACCGATCTTCTGTATTTTTTCGGTGTTGGAGAATAGAATTGGAACTTCAGCTGGCCTGAACCTGTCAGGGTTGAATTCAACCGTGATTGTTCCTTTGTCCGTATCCACAAGGATTCCTTTATCTTCAATGGAATATTCAAGGTTTCCTTCCAGCATCATGTTGTCAACTTTGGTTTTATCGAATTTAACTCCGTAAACTTTGTTGTCATCATTCTCAGTTGGATCTTTGATGGTTTTTTTGCCATTAAATGTTTCAATTTTGTTTACATTCCATCCTGCATGTTCTAAACTGAGTAGAATGTAACTTAAAATTGAATTGGTTCTCATGGATCCCTGGTTGTAAACTTCTCCGGATTTACCATTTTGAGCAAGGAGCATGTAACCTTTTATTATGTCCTTCACATGTGACCAGTCTCTGAATGCGTTCACATTTCCAATGTTTATTTTATCTGTTTCTCCAAACTTCAACTTCATAACCTGATTGGTTATAACGGATGTTACAAACATCAAACCTCTGCCTGCACCTTCATGGTTGAAAGCCCTTGAAACAACTGTGTTCAGACCATAAGAATGGTAATAATTCCTCATTAAAAAATCTCCATGAACCTTTGAAACTGCATAGGGTGACATGGGTCTTAAAGGATTAGTCTCTGTTATAGGGATCTCCGGAATCTTCTCAGGCTCAGGGAATATTGTTCCGTATTGTCTTTGCGCCTGTTTGTGCTGTTCTTCTGAGGATATCACAAGTCCGTATTCTTCACTGGAACCTGCAAAAACTATTTTAGGATCACAGTTTTTGATTCGAATGGCTTCCAGTAAATTTGCGGTTCCTATGGAGTTTATGGTCTGTGTTTCCATGGGGTTTTTGAATGATCGTGGTACAAAGGATTGTGCTGCAAGGTGGAATATGTAATCTGGTTGTGATTCATCCAGTGCATTTGCAAGGGAAGTTATATCAGTTAAATCTCCTTCTAAGAGTTTCACATCCTTTTCAATTCCATGATCGACCATGTTTTTAGCTTTTGTCCCATCTGCCCTGCGTTGGATCAATCCAAAAACATTTGAACCACTTTTAAGGAGCTCTTCTGCTAAATAAGAACCAACAAATCCACTTATACCTGTAATGAGAATGTTTTTTTCTTTCCAGTTCATTTTATCACCAATAAAATTTTTGGGTTTGTATTTTTTGTAAAAATTATGAAAATTATCCTTAATTTGTATCTTATTTGATAACTTAACTTTATTACTTCTTAATATTTCTAATTTTTATATTTTTGTTCATTTAATTATGACTTTAAGTTTATTATCAATAAACTGCTTATTTAGTATCCTTTATTTATTAAATTAACAATAAAACAGTTCATATGTTTAAACATTAAATAAAAAAAGGAATATAATCTAGATTCAAATTTATAAATTCATAATTATTATTGCTAAAGGATAAAAATTATGTTAATTAAGGTAACACTCGGAATAGTAGCCAAAAACGAAGAAGAGAACATAGCTTCAACTCTTGAAAGCATCACAGCACAGGAATTCAATCATTCCTATGAGGTCATAGTCGTTGATGGTAACTCAACTGATAAAACAAGGGAAATTGCAGAAAATGTTCTGAAAAGTTCAGGAATTCCTTACAAAGTTTTGAATGAAGCAGATTTTGGATTTTATGGACTTTGCTTTGCAAGAAACCTTGTTATAGACAAATCGGATCCAGCTTCAGGATATATAGCCTTCACAGATGCGGACTGCATCTTAGCCAAAGATTGGCTCCAGAAACTTTATGATTCAATGGAGGGGACTGATGGGGATATTGCAGGAGCTGGAGGGCCCCGTTTAATTGCAGAAACCAATAATAAAAAGGAACTTGTGATCAACTCTTTTTTAACATCTTTCCTGGCTTCAGGTGGAAATCCTGCCTTTTCAAAGAGGAGGGTTCGCTTCATCAAGAGCATAGCTAACTACAACGCAATCTACAAGAAAGAAATTATTTCAAAGTTTCGATACGATGAAGAACTCATCATCTCCGATGACAACGAACTGAACTTCAGACTTCAGAGGGCAGGCTATAAATTTTGTTACGTTCCTGATGCAGGGGTATGGCATAGGGAAACAGATTCTATCAGGGAGTTTGCACGTAACATGTTCAGTTATGGCGTTAACATATCAAACACCGTGCGAAAACACAGGAGCATGGTGAGGATAAATGTCCCTGTAACCGTGGCATTCAT